>CAZPTC010000158.1:0-6126 GCA_964589455.1 uncultured Desulfovibrionaceae bacterium
TGTTCTAAAAAATGGCTGACGCCTGCTTCTTCTGGGTTTTCCCAACCAGAACCAGCACGCACGCAAAGGCGTATGGAGGCAAGGGGAAAGCGGGTATCTTCCTTAACCACCACTTCCATACCATTGGCAAGACGGTTTATGGAAATATCGCTGTTTTCCAGGGCATGGGCATTGCCAGAAGCAAAGCAAAGGCCAAGGCACAGCATAAAGAGCGCCAGCAGAAATTGCGGGGCGCGTATCCGGTGTAGCATATACTCTCCTGAATATTGTGGTAAGAGGTAGCCAGGCATAGGTTAAGAATTTATTTTTGTATGCCAAGCTCCTTGGCAATGGGCGTAAGCGCCGCTATGCCAAGGGTAAGAAAATCGGTAAGCTCAAAGCCTGCTTTTTCGCAGTCTTTAATGGCTTCACGGTTTACAGAGGCCGCAAAGGCCTTGTCTTTCATTTTTTTCTTAAGACTGGAAGCTTCCATGCCCTCAATGCCTGTAGGCCGCACAAGAGCTGCGGTTATAATAAGCCCTGTAAGGGTTTCTGCGGCGCGCAGGGCATAGTCCATCTGGGTGGAGCAAGGGGCATTATTCATTTCATAATTATGGGCGCGTATAGCGCAAAGGGCGTAGGCCGGTAAAAGGCCCTCCAGCTTTTCAGCAGCAAGCAGGCCATGCTGGGCTGGATTCTGTGCTGTTTCCGGGTAATCAATATCATGCAACAAGCCTGCGGCAGCCCACACGGCTTCTTCCTCTTCATCTTTTCCAAGGTAGCGGGCAATAGAGCGCATAAGCACTTCACTGGCCAGGCCATGCTGGAATAAATAGGGCTCTGGCGCATTCTCTTTCAAAAGCTGGAGTAAAAAAGCGCGGTCTTGCACGGAAAACCTCCTGGAGCTTTGGGGTCCCTGTGTATACGGGCAATGTTAGTATATATGTTCATCTGCCATACAGCATAGCTGGTTTTGGCTAAAAGGGGAAGGGGGAAATATTTTGGCATTTTTCCGCGTAAATACAGTGTTTATGCTTTTGGGAGGCGTGAGAATAAAAAACTTTTTTCTTACAGGAGGACGGGAAGGTACTAAAAAAAAGGTAGTTTTAACGTATTTTGTGAAAAAAACATTTTTCGCTTTTGCTAAACTCTTGTCAAAAGTGGAAAAGGCTTTTATGCTAATACCAGCTTATTACGTACCCTGTCAGGCCCGCATAGCCCTCTAATTGGACCCCTGCGTATGCAAACAGAGAAAAAAAACTTCTTCCCTGCGCCATTCCAGGCGCCTCTTATTCTGTTATCCCCAGAAGCTTCTGCTGCGTTCCAAACCCTGTTTTTTTATCTTTTGCTGCTTGTTGTGGTGTTGCTTGTGCTTGGTACTTTGTACCATAAACGCACAAGAAAAACTATAGATCCCTTTATATTAAAAGAAAAACCTGCAGAGCTTTTTGCTGTAGCCATGCGACAGGATGAAAGTTTTGATATTGCCGTTGTGCATCGCAGTACTGCTGCCGTTACTTGGCCGTATAGCGGCAAATGCTCTAAAATAAACAGGCGCAGCCTGGTGCTGGAAACGCGCCTTCCAGACTTGCCAAAAAAGCTTATAGGTTCTAAAATCCAAGTAAATTTTCAAATTGTTTTGGAAGGCAAACAGCTTTTTTTACAGTTTGAAAGTTTTGTTATTAAGGCATTTGATACAAACCTTGGGTACGCGCTGGAAGTGCGCATACCGCGGTATGTGGTGCAAAACCAAAAACGCCAGTTTGTGCGTTTGGAACTGGACCCTGTTTTTATAGGCCCAGTGGTCGCCTGGCCATTAAAGCCCTTTTTGCCTATGCCTGTACACGCAAATGACTTAGGTGCCCCCAAACTTGGAGCAAATAAAACCTTAAAAAATTTGCGGGTTATTGATATTTCTGCAACTGGTATTGGGTTTCGCATTGCGCATTACCCGTCTGTGCTTTTTAAAAAAGAAATGCCTTTTTTGTTTCTTGTAAGCCTAAAAAACTTGCAGGCAAAAACCACGCTTTCCCTTTGGCTGTATACAAAAGTACGGTATGTTTTTGCGCCAAGCCCCCTTGATGAAACAAAGCTTGGTGCGCGCATAGAAAAATGGGCCTATGTGCAGCATGGCCCAAACCAGGGGCAAATTGTTTGGAATAACACAGGGAAAGAAGGGGAAGTACCCCCCATATTTTCCTGGGTCTTGGATGTACAGAACCAAAGTAACCTTATCCGCGTTGCACGCCGCGAAGCGGAGCGCGAGGCTGCTTTGGAAGCCCAGCGCGCAAAGGAGCAGGAAAATTCCGCTAAAGAAATTTCTGCTGCTATATAACTTTTTTATGGACGCATACTCCATTCTGTATGGTGTATACCCAAGCGCATGTGCTGGCTGAATAAACATTTAACAAAGGAGTTTATTTTGGACGACGATACCCACAGTACTGGCCTGTGGTCAAAACTGACCAATATCTTTACCCCTAAGGCAGAAGATAACCTTGAACAGGCCATTATGGAAGCACAAACCGATGGGGAATTGAAGGCGGAAGAAGGGTCTATGCTGCTCTCTATCCTTACACTGGATGAGCTTCAGGTGCAGGATATTATGACCCCCCGCACAGATATTGAGTGCATCCCCTCGCAGACTCCCTTGCGGGAAGCCGCCGCCGCTATTGCAGAAACAGGCCATTCGCGCCTGCCTATATACCAAGATACGCGCGACAATATTATTGGCATAGCGTATGCCAAAGATATGTTGCGCTTTCTTATTTTCCCGGATAAGCACAGCGAACCAGTGGACAGTATTATGCGTTCGCCTTTTTTTGTGCCGGAAACAAAAATTGCAAGTGAACTTTTGCAGGAATTTCGTACCCGTAAAAACCACCTGGCTATTGTGGTGGACGAATATGGCGGAACTTCCGGCCTTGCCACCATTGAAGACTTATTAGAAGTTATTGTTGGCGAAATTGAAGACGAGCACGATGCCCCCAGAGAAGAAGAAATAACCCAGAGTTCGGAAAATGAATACGAAATTTCTGGCCGCGCTTTTTTGGAAGATTTAGCAGAGTACGGCCTTTTGCTTGAATCTGAAGAAGTGGATACCATTGGCGGATACCTGAGCTTTATTTGCGGGCATGTACCCCAGGAAGGTGAGGAAATTCGCGTGGGAGAGTGGCTTTTTGTTGTGACAGAAGCAGATGCCAAGCAAATACGCAAAATTCACGCCAAAAAGTCTGAAGGGGAGCAAGAGTCAGAAAGTTAAAGGTGCAACGCGCAGGAAAACATCCATGTTTTCCTGCTTCCTTAGAGCATTTCCGAAAATTACCGCAACAGATTGCGCTAATTTTCACAAGACCCGCCTGCTTCGTCGTAAGGGCGAAAAAAATTTCGCCTGCTCCTCGCTGCGGTCGGTCGCTCTCGCTACCGCCAGAGTATTCCCGTTTATTAACGGAAATGCTCTAAAACGCTTCTGCAGCACACCACATTATGTCCATTACACCTGATATGCCTGGCTTTTTTGTCCCAGCTCTGCTTTCTTGGTTTGCCACCGCGCGCCGCGCTCTCCCTTGGCGGCAGGAATATTCGCCTTACCACGTGCTTATTTCCGAAACCATGCTCCAGCAAACACAAATGGAGCGTGGTGTTGCGTATTTTTTGCGCTGGATAGAGCGCTTCCCCACTATTTTTGATGTGGCTGCCGCTGATGAAGCGGATATTCTGCACGCATGGGAAGGCCTTGGCTATTACCGCCGCGCCCGCCTTTTGCACACTACCGCTAAGGCTATTGTGGAAAAGCACAATGGCGCTATACCCCAAACAAAAGAAGAACTGCTGGCTTTGCCCGGTATTGGCGGCTATACAGCAGCCGCCATTTTAGGCATTGCCCAAAAGCAGGATATTGTAACTGTAGATGCCAATGTGCTGCGTGTATTTTCCCGCCTTTTGGATATACCAGACCCTGTGGATAAGCCCAAAACAAAAAACCTTATAGAAGAAAAAGCCCAGGCCCTGTTGCCCAAAGGGCAGGCCCGTGAATACAACGAAGCCCTTATGGAATTTGGCGCACTTGTTTGCCGTAAGGCCCCAAAATGTGGGGAATGCCCCCTGCCCGCATTTTGCCTTGCCGCCCAGCGCGGTACCCAAAAGCAGCGCCCTGTGCTTTCTGCCAAGCCTGCCATTATACCCGTGTATGGCTTGTTTGGGGTCTTGCGCATTGGCACACGCTTTTTGGTGCGCCAAAGGCCAGAAAATGGCCTGTGGGCAAAATTGTGGGAGTTTCCT
This sequence comes from uncultured Desulfovibrionaceae bacterium, assembly GCA_964589455.1. Classification (GTDB taxonomy): domain Bacteria; phylum Desulfobacterota; class Desulfovibrionia; order Desulfovibrionales; family Desulfovibrionaceae; genus CAZPTC01. The sequence continues at coordinate 4,261 of CAZPTC010000158.1, forward strand.
GGCTTTATTGAAGAAGGGGAGTGCCCCCCCGCAGGCAATGAGCAAACAGCCCAGGCTTCCCTTCTCCCCGGCATGTCACCCCCAAAAAACTCCCTGCCAGACCGCGAAAAAATACTCAAAAAATACTTTAAAGAAGAACTTGGTCTGGATGTTGCCGTGCGCCGCTGCCTTTCTCCTGCCAGGGGGATTCCGCACTCCTTTACTAACCACGCGTTAAAAGCGCATTTTTTTGAACTTGTCTTGCTTGCCGGTTCGCCGTATACACAAGGGCGGTTGGTGGAAAAAGCGGAGCTGGAAGCTTTGGCTATGCCTGCTTTTCATCGGAAGCTTCTTACGCGAAATAAAAACGTTTAGTCTTTATGGGAAATGTATGGAAAATCAACAAGTCTACTGGGTAGAAGGCGATGGCATTGGGCCAGATATTTGGGCAGTTACCCGCCCTGTTTTGGATGCAGCCGTGGAAACAGCTTATGCAGGTAAGCGCCGCATAGAATGGACAGAACTGCTTGCTGGTGAAAAGTCCCTTGCAAAAACAGGGGAATTACTGCCAGATTCCACCATACATACCTTGGAAGCTGCCCAAAAAGCCGGTTCTGCCGTTGCTATTAAAGGCCCCTTAGGAACCCCAGTTGGTACAGGTTTCCGCAGCCTTAACGTGGCGCTTAGGCAAATTTTTGACCTCTACGCCTGTATCCGCCCAGTGCGCTACTTCCCCGGCATTGTCAGCCCTGTGAAAAGGTCAGAGCTTGTGGATATGGTTATTTTCAGGGAAAATACAGAAGATGTCTACGCTGGTATTGAATACGCCGCCAAAACACCAGAAGCGGAAATTTTAGCCGCCACTCTTGGTCAGTTTGGCGCAAAACTGCCCAAAGATGCAGCCATTGGTGTTAAGCCCATGTCTGAATTTGCGTCCAAACGCCTTGTGCGCCGCGCCATCCAATACGCGCTGGATAATAATCTGCCAAGTGTTACCCTTGTACACAAAGGCAATATTATGAAGTACACAGAAGGGGCCTTTCGCGCATGGGGATATGAAGTTGCCGCCGAATTTGGCAGCAAAGTTATTACAGAAAAAGACTATCTTGCCACACAAGATGGCTCGGACTCCCCCTACAAAGACCCCAATGGCCGCGTGATTATTAAAGATAAAATAGCAGATGCTATGTTCCAGGAAGCCTTGCGTAGCCCCCAAAACTACAGCGTGCTTGCTACCCCCAACTTAAATGGCGACTATTTGTCCGACGCCCTTGCCGCTCAGGTTGGTGGCCTTGGTATGGCCCCTGGTGTCAATATGTCCGATACTCTGGCATTTTTTGAAGCCACCCACGGCACTGCCCCCAATTCCGTTGGGAAAGACCGCGCTAACCCATGCAGTCTTTTGCTTTCTGGCGCCCTTATGCTGCGCCATTTAGGCTGGCAGGAAGCTGCCCTGCGTGTGGAAAATGCCGTGCAGGCCTGCATTGACGCCAAAACCCTTACCCCAGATCTTGCCAAACCTATGCAGGCAGAAGGCGAAAACGCCACCGCTGTTTCCTGCTCTGCGTTTGGGCAGCTTTTACTTGGGTATGTGAAGAAGTAAGAGATTTTGGGGGAAGGGGAAAAAATTTTTTGAAAAAAATTTTTTCCCCTTCCCCCAAACCCCCATCCTCTTTTCAAAAAACTTTAATAGTGTAGCGCATCCCTATGCTTGGGTGAACGGTTTCTGTGCCAAACAGAAACCGTTTTTTGTGTATAGAGTATTTCCGTTAATAAACGCGAAATGCTCTGGCGGCTGCGGGAGCAGACGCCCGCCCCTGAGCAAATGGGGGGAGTAGGCGAAATTTTTTTTCGCCGTCACGACGAAGCAAGCGTGTCTTTTGAAAA
>CAZPTC010000159.1:0-6123 GCA_964589455.1 uncultured Desulfovibrionaceae bacterium
AGAAAAAGGTTTTCCCCTTCCCCCAAAAACTCTTACACTTTAAACAAATATTCTCTCAAAGCTTGGGGCCAGGGGCGGGGATGGATACCTGTAAGCTCAGTAAATCTGCCTGTATCCAGCACAGAAAACGCGGGGCGCATGGCTTTTTGCGGCCATTCCCCTGTACGGATAGGCGCCACCTGATGGGAAATATTGCGCAGGCTTATGGCTTCGCTTGCTAATTCGCACCAGCTTGCCTGCCCGGCATTGGCTACATGCACACGACCTGTAGCGCCTGCTTTGGCAAGGGCAAGGGAATAGGCGGCAAGGTCAAGGGTGTACGTAGGGGAACCCACCTGATCATGGACAACGCGCACATCCCCTTTTTCTGCGGCAGCAAGTATAGAGGAAACAAAATTTTTTCTTCCCGGCCCAAAAAGCCAGGCCGTGCGAATAACGCATGTTTTTAAAGGGCTGAGGGACGGCAGAAAAAGCAAGGGGGCTTCGCCTGCCAGTTTGGTTTTTCCGTACACACAAAGGGGGTCTGTGGCATCACGTTCCGTATACGGGGCACGTTTTTTGCCATTAAACACAAAATCTGTGCTATAATGGAAAAGATGGGTGGCCGTGTTTTGCAGGGCACGCACAAGGGTGGCGGGGAAATTGCGGTTCAACTCGCACGCTTTTTCTGGCTCATCTTCTGCCTGGTCAACTGCTGTGTAGGCAATGGTATTAAACACAAGGGCGGGACTTAGGGGCAAAAGAAGGTCTTCCAGCACAGAAAGGCTGAACATATCTGCGTTTTCTGGAAAGGACGGGGGCAAAGGCCTGCCAAGGGCGTAAACAGCATAACCCGCATGCTCCAGCACTTGTACAAGAGCCTGCCCAAGAAGACCTGTTTTTCCGCCTAAAACCACGGCAACAGGCTTTTCTGCCTGGGAAGCGACGTGCTGATTTGGTGCAGAAAAAGCGTTCATACCCTGTCCTTATACCAAATTTGTTCAAAGGCAAGGTATGCGCCGCTTTCAATATCCCGCACCCAATCTTCATGGGTGGTGTACCACTGCACGGTTTCTTCAAGACCCTGTGCAAATGTTTTGCGCGGGGCAAAACCAAGGGTGGCGGCAGCGTGGGAGAAGTCCATAGCATAGCGGCGGTCATGGCCGGGGCGGTCTTTTACATAATGGATAAGACTATCCGGCTTGCCAAGTATGCGCAAAATTTCCTGCACAACATGGATATTGCTTTTTTCGCTTGCACCGCCAAAATTATACACTTCCCCGGCTTTGCCCCTGGTAAGGGCAAGAAACACGCCTTCGCAGTGGTCTGCCACATGTATCCAGTCCCTTTGGTTAAGGCCATCCCCGTACACGGGCAGGGGCTGGTTTGCCAAAGCACGGCGCGTCATAAGTGGGATGAGCTTTTCTGGGAACTGGTTAGGCCCATAGTTATTGGAACAGCGTGTGATGACAATATCCTGCGCGTATGTTTCATAACAGGCATGGCACAACAAATCGCTGGCTGCCTTAGAGGCCGCATACGGGCTGTTAGGGGCAATGGGTGTCTGCTCAGTAAAAAGCAGGTTAGGTTTATCTAATGGCAGGGAACCATACACCTCATCTGTAGAAACATGCACAAAGCGCGGTACTTTATAGGCACGGGCCAAATCTACCAGATTTTGGGTGCCCAGCACATTGGTGCGGATAAAGGGCGTGGAATCGTGTATAGAGCGGTCTACATGGCTTTCTGCCGCAAAATGGACAATAGCGTCCAATTTATACTCAGCCAAAATAGCCTCTATAGCGGCTTTATCGGCAATGTCTGCCTTATGGAAGGCATAACGGGGGTTTTGCGCAATATCCGCTACATTGGCTAAATTACCCGCGTAAGTGAGGGCATCCACATTGAGTACATGGCACCCTTTTTCAAGTGCAAGCCGGACAAAATGCGAGCCAATAAAACCACAACCACCCGTAACAAGGATATCCATACCTGCCCCGAATGCTAAAAGGAAAGGGTTTTTGCCGCGTTAAGCGCCAGACGAAAATCTTCCATACTGTGTGCGAAACTCAGCATAGAGGCTTCAAAAGCAGAAGGCGCAAAAAATACATTGTTTTCTCGCATGTGATGAAAAAAGCGCGTATACTGCGCTGTATCTGCCTGCTGGGCAGAGGCGAAATCGCCAAGAGGTGCAGACGTAAAATAAAGGGTAAACATAGAGGCAATGTGCTGGGCCTGAACAGCTACACCCTTTTCTTGCAAAATAGCAAGCAGCTCATCTGCAAAAGCCTTGGTGCGTACTTCTAAAGCCCGGTAATCGGCCTTTTCCAGCTCTTTTAGCGTGGCAATACCCGCTGCCATAGCCAAAGGATTGCCAGAAAGTGTACCCGCCTGGTACACATCGCCCGCAGGGGCAATGCGTTCCATATATTCCGCTTTGCCGCCATAAGCGCCAACAGGCAGGCCGCCGCCAATAATTTTGCCAAGTGTGGTAAGGTCTGGCTTTACCCCAAAACGGCCCTGCGCCCCGTGGTAATCTACCCTGAAACCCGTTATCACCTCATCAAAAATGAGCAGCGCGCCATTTGCTGTGCAAAGATCCCGCAGGCCTTCCAAAAATCCCTTGCGCGGAAGCATAAGCCCCATATTCCCTGCTACTGGCTCTACAATAAGCGCCGCAACCTGCCCTTTGTTTGCAGCAAAAAGCTGTTCTACCGCGTTTAAGTCATTGTACGGCGCAAGCAGTGTAGCTGCCACTGTACTTGCAGGAACACCCGGTGTGCCGGGAATAGAAAGGGTTGCCACACCAGAACCCGCGCTTGCCAAAAAAGCGTCCGCATGGCCGTGGTAGCCCCCAATAAATTTAATAACCTTCTCACGTCCTGTTATGGCACGCGCAAGGCGTAAGGCGCTCATAGTAGCTTCTGTACCAGAATTGACCATGCGCACCATTTCCAAAGCAGGCATAGCCTTGCGTATGGCCTCTGCCAGTTCCACCTCTGCCGGACAAGGCGCGCCATAGCTTGTACCTAAGGGCAAAGCTTCCATAAGCGCCTTGGTAACAGCCGGGTGAGAATGCCCCAAAAGCATAGGCCCCCAGGAAAGCACAAAGTCCACCATTTCCTGGCCATCTACCGTGAAAATGTGGCTGCCTTCTGCCTTGGCAATAAAAAGTGGGTCAGCTCCCACACTTTTGCAGGCACGCACAGGGCTGTTTACCCCGCCGGGAATGACATGTTGCGCCCGCTCAAAAAGGGCATGGGAAAGCTTGTCCATACTATTCCTTCAAAACAAAGTTGGGGGTACTGACACCTGCCCGCCTTTGCATTGCTTAAAAAAATATTTACCGCATTTCAGCACTAAAAATATGCCATGCTGGTTTTTTTCAGCTCTTGTATGCTTTCCAGTCTGGCATGGCTTATGGCAAGCTTGCCAAGCTCTGTAGCGGCAAGCTCCTCTATCACGGCATTGCAGTCTGCTTCGCTTTTGCCATGCACCATTGTATACAGGGTATAGGGCCAGTCTTGGGCAGATGTTGGCCTGAAATAACAGTGCGATACGCGGCTATGCTGCGCGGCAGCCTTGCCTGCTGTATCTGCATCTGTTTCTGCCACTTGCCAGGCTACCATGCAGTTATGCGTATACCCGGATTTTTGGTGCTTAATACTGGCCCCAAAACGGCGTATGGCCCCGCATTCCTTTAATCGGGCAAGCAAAGCCAATACATCCTCTTCCAAGCAGCCAACTTCTGCCGCTATATCTGCATACGGCGTAAGAGTGGCAGGCAAATTGCGCTGCACAATATGCAAAATTGCTTTTTCTTGTTCGCTGAATTCCATGCCCCGCTTTATATCCTGCCTTTCAGGAAAGAGCAAGAGTTGGCATGGGGACAAGGCTTTTTTCCTGCTTGACTTGAAGGCATAAGCCCGGCAAAATATTTTGTGTAAAACACAGGGGGTTTTTGTGGCATACGAAAAAGAACAACTGCAAGTTTATCCGTATTTTGATTTAGAATCCTTCCTCTCCATGCTTCAGGAAACGCGCATTGGCGGTCAGGTTATTGAAGACCTTGCCAAAGCCTGGGAAAACTTTTCTTCCCACTTGCATGCCCTTAAACTGCAAATTGGCAAGGATAGCTACCTTATTATCTGGTTAGATGAAGAGGTAGAAAATGAAATTGATGCGCTTTGGGCAAAGTCTCCCTCAGAAGGATTCCGCCTGAATGTTCTGGCGCAAAATTTATGCATGAACGCCGTGTACCAGCTTTTGCCGGAAGTGGAAGAAGCTGGCTGCGCCCCTGCACCCAAACCCACCAAAGAATTAGAAGACGCCCTTGCTGCAGAGGGTATTCCCTATTCCCTTGGCGGGCCGGGCCTTTCCCGCAAATACAGCGTGCTTACCTACGGGAAATTCCGCGGTGCCTGCGATATTTGCCACCTGAAAATGGAATGCCCTAAAGCCCTTGCCAAAGGGGACTCCTTCCACTCCGTGGAATTGCCGGGCTTTGAATAATATGCGCGAATTTTTTGTGCACCTGTACAAGGCATTTTTCTATTCCCTGCAAGGCTTGCGTGTGGGCTGGCAAGGTGTTGCCATGCGCCAGGAAATGCTTGTCTTTATACCACTTTTTGCCTCGCTTTTGCTTTTTGGCAAAAGCGCCTGGGAATGGTTTTTTTGCCTTTCCCTTTGGGCATTAGTGATTGTTGTGGAGCTTTTAAACACCGCCATTGAAAAAACTTTGGACAGAATAAGCACAGAATATTCCCCCCTTACCAAGGACGCCAAAGACCTTGGCTCTGCCGCCGCCTTTACCGCCATTCTTATCAATATTGGTGTATGGATTTTTATGTTTGGGCCAGACATACTTGCCCTTTTTGGCATTGAAGTACCAGACACTGTGCCCCATATCAGCATTATTATTAAATAGGGAATAACCGTGGAAAATATTTATAAAATGCGCCTTCTTACCCCTGGCCCTACCCCCATACCAGACTCCGTTCGCCTTGTCATGGCAGAGCCAATGGTACACCACCGCAAAGACGCCTTTAAAGACGCCCTTGCCGAAAACCAAATAATGCTCAAAAAGCTTTTTGGTACCTCCCAGGAAGTGCTTACCCTTTCCAGCTCTGGCACTGGTGCTATGGTAGCCGCCGTACACGGCCTTTTTGCCCCGGGCGAAACCGTGCTTGTTGCCCAGGCCGGCAAGTTTGGCGAACGCTGGGAAGAAATAGCCACAGCCCACGGCCTACACGTTATTTCCCTTACTGCCCCCTGGGGCCAAGCCATTGAACCGGGTCGCGTTGAACAAGCCCTGCGCGAAAACCCCGCCATATCCGGCCTTCTTATCCAACTCTCCGAAACCTCTACAGGCGTCCAACACCCGGTAGAAGCCATTGCCGCCATTACCCGTAAAACCAATACCCTGCTTGTTGTAGACGGCATTTCCAGCGTTGGCATCAGCCCCGCCCCTATGGACGAATGGGGCATTGACTGCCTGCTCACTGGTTCCCAAAAAGGCCTTATGGTACCCCCAGGCCTTGCCCTTATTGCCCTTTCTGAACGCGCATGGCAAAAAACCACCCGTGTCCCCCCCACCTCTTACTACTTCGACCTGCCCGCAGAACGCAAAAACTGCCTGAAAAATCAAACCCACTTCACCTCCCCAGTCAGCCTTGTTATGGCCCTGCGCACCGCCTTACAACAAATATTTGCAGATGGCCTGCCCGCCTTATACCGCAAACAATGGGCCCTTACCCAGCTTACACGCTCTGGCATTCAGGCCATGGGCCTTAAACCCTTTGCCCCAACCCACTATACATGGGGTCTTACCAGCGTGGCTATGCCAGACGGCGTTAAAGCCTCCGATATAACCAAAAAAGCCCACCAAAACTGGAATGTTATCCTCACTGCCGGCCAGGAACCCATGAAAGACGAAATGGTGCGTCTGGCACACATGGGATATGTGGACTTTGCCGATATACTCGCAGGCCTTGTGGCCCTGCAACGCTCTATGCCTGCCGGTACTACCAGCCCTCATTTCCTTGATACTGCCATGCAGGCGTATGAGAACGCTATGGGAGAAAAAGCTATTGGGGGGGATAATCCCCCCCAAACCCCCTTATTGCCGTGAGGAAGGCGGCTTGA
>CAZPTC010000160.1:0-6110 GCA_964589455.1 uncultured Desulfovibrionaceae bacterium
ACCTTGGCCGCCTGCTTGCCTTGTTTGACGATACAACCCTTGTCACCCTTATTTCTGACCACGGCGCAACACCAGATGGCCCTATGGTAAGCCCTTTTGATATTTTGGAAAAAGTGGGCCTTACAGTTATGAAGCCTATGGAAATGCCAGCCTGGGCAGAAGAATGGCCAGAAAATATCCGCGGGGCCTTTGCAGGTCTTGTGGTAGAAATTGACACGGAAAAATCCGTGGCATTGCCAGAGCGCGCTTGCTATATTTATGTAAACCTGAAAGGCCGTGACCCTGGTGGCATTGTTGAGCCGGAAGATTACGAAAAAGTCCAGCGCCAAATTATTGAAGCGCTTCTTGACTATGTTCACCCAGACACTGGCAAACGCCCTGTTTGCCTTGCGCTGTGCAAGCGTGACGCGGCTCTTTTAGGCCTCTGGGGTGAGCAGTGCGGGGACGTTGTGTACGCCCTGTGGCCAGAATATTCCGCCCAACACGGCAATATTTTGCCCACTGCAGAGTTTGGCATAGGCGACTTACGCACCTTATGCGTGTTTTATGGCCCCAAAATTGGCATTAAGCAGGGTTACAGCATGGAACGGCGCTGTAACCTTGTTGATCTTGTGCCAACCTATTGTTACCTCACAGGTTGGCCAGTACCCAAAACTGTAGAAGGAGCAGTGATTTACCAGATTATGGAAGACCCCACGTTCCGTCCAGCCCCAGTTAAGTAAACGCAATGGGGGAAGGCCTGTGTCACCATGCTGCAAAAATCAGCATTTGCCACAGGGCCCCTTGCATAAACCCAGAGCCATTTTAATGGAGAGGCGTATGAAAAAAGTTTTCTTGTATGTGCTTGCTGCATTATGTTTGTTTACTGCTCCCCGTGCCGCATTGGCAGAAGAAGTGTATGAGCTTTCGTATTCCCACCTCTTAAGCTCTCTGCACCCTGTTTCTAAAGCTATAGTAGAATGGGGCAAAAAATTGGAGCAGGATTCCAATGGGCAAATTGTTGTCCATATTTACGATAACAGCTCTCTTATGAAACCAGCAGAATACCTGCCAGCCATGCGCGCAGGTGGTCTGGATATCGGCCTTATTTATACAAGCGGCTACTTTGCAGACTTTCCACACCTTGCCGTACACAGCCTTCCCTTTGTGGCCCAAGACTCTCGCGATGCCAGTAAGCTTTACTGGGAAATGATGCAAACACCAGAGGGCAAAGAAGAAATTGAAAAAGTAGGCTATGCCATAACTGGCTGGTCTTCAGACCGCTCCTGCCTTGCCTCCATAGGTGCCCCCATTTTAAAGCCCGAAGACCTTAAAGGGAAGCGCGTGCTGGTATGGGGCGCCCCTACGGCGGAAGAAGTAAAAGCCTGGGGTGGCGTACCTGTGCTTATTCCTACCCAAGATACATATGTTGCCTTGCAACGTGGTATGGGCGAAGTGCTGTACGGTCAAATCCCTGTATTGCTTTCCTTAAAGCTGCAAGAAGTTATTAAAAACATCACCATTATGCCCAGCCAGTTTAGCGCCAATGTGGTTATTATCAGCAAACAAACGGCAGATTCCCTGCCACCTGAAATACTTAACCTTATTCTTGCTTCTGGTGGTGCGGAAGAAAGCGCACGTCTGAGCAAAATAGTGTACGGAGCCTGCCAGAAGGACTTGGAAACATTGAAGGCCGCAGGCATTGGCATCCATGAACTTACAGATGCACAAATGGAAGCCTTTAAGAAAATTTCTGTTGACACCATGACCGCCTATTGGTTGGAAATTTTCAATAAAGTAGGCAAAACAGATGGCAAAGCATGGATAGAAAAAGTTTACAGCTTAAGCGATAAAATCCAGTAACCCCCTTGCCCTTTCCCGTTAACACGGGAAAGGGCTGCTTTAAAGGAGCCTTCTATGCAAGAATCCTCTCAAGCTGTTGCGCAATCCCCTTTTTTACAGCCTCGTTTTCCCTTAGAAGCGCTTTATAATAAGCTGAGTACATTTTTACTCTACTTCACGCTTATTTTACTTGCCATGCTTCCCATTCCCATTTGTTTTGACGTCATAGCGCGTACCTTCTTTGGGCTGGCGCTGGATGGCTTAACAGAAATAGAAATGTGGGGGCTTGTTTTTATTGCTTTTGGGGCAATGCCTTATGTAACAGCTTCACGCGGGCATATAAGCATTGATATTTTCTTTACTATGTTCCCAAGGCGTATGCAGGCTGTGCTTTACCTTTTTGCGTTCTTTCTTTGCGCAGCGGTTACAAGCCTTTTTGCATACCTGGGCTATGGCGGCGCTATTGACAGCTCGTTTATCAGCGCTTCGCTGCACTTACCAGAATCCCCATTTATTATGTACACAGCCGTATGTTTTGCCCTTATCGCACTTGGCATGCTGTATCAGGTGGGGCACTGCATTGTTGACCTTATTAAAGAAAAAGACTTTGCAAGCATTTGCATAGCTATTGTTCTTTTTCTTTTTTTCCTCAGCTTGCCTTTTCTGTATAAGTGGGGCGGTTTTAGGCTTTCACGTCTTGCCCTTGGCTCAGTGGGTTTTCTTATTCTTATGACCCTGCTTATGCTGCGCGTGCCCATTGGGTTTTCTATGGCATGCCTTGGCACAATGGGCCTGCTTACTATTATGCGCACACCGGAAGCTGCGTTTTCTGTTGTTGCCACTGTGCCGTACAGAGAAACATTTAACCTTATTCTTGTGGCTGCCCCCATGTTTATGCTTATGGGAGAATTAGCCTCTGCAACAGGTATAAGCAGAGAAATGTTTAACTGCGCCAATAAGTGGATGGGCAGAATGCCTGGTGGTCTTGCATGTGCCGCTGTTGGGGGTTGTGCGGGCTTTGGCGCAATATGCGGGGAATCGCTCCCCACAGTTATTACCATGACAAGCGTTGCCTTACCTGCCATGCGTGAAAACAATTACGACCTTAGTCTTAGCTGCGGCGCGCTTGCTGCTGGCGGTACCCTTGGTATTCTTATCCCGCCAAGCATGGGCTTTATTTTTTACTCGCTTATGACAGAAGTAAGTGTGGGCAAGCTTTTTATTGCAGGTGTTATGCCTGGCCTTTTGCTCACATTTATTTTTATCTGCATCATTATGTTCCAGGTAAAGCGTAATCCATCCTTAGCGCCCACTGCCCCAACGGCTACCTTTAAAGAAAAAGTAGTATCGCTTTTGGGCTTAATACCCATGGTGCTTATTTTTCTTCTGGTTATTGGCGGCATTTTGGGCGGCCTGTTTACACCGGGCGAAGGCGGCGCTGTAGGCGCAATGGGTGCCTTTTTGTACGGTGTTGCAAGACGCCAGCTTTCCAAAAAAGCCTTTTTGGACTGCCTTTTCAGCACAGCCGTTTTAACAGGCAAAGTATTTGTTATTATTACAGGTGTGTATATTTTTGGCTCATTTTTAGCCACATCGCGCCTGCCTAATTTACTTGCAGATTTTGTAACAGGTTTAGAAGTAAACCGTTATGTTATTTTGCTTGTTGTTATCTTTTTATACATCATACTTGGCTGTGTGATGAATGTTTCTGCCATGCTTTTGCTCACCCTGCCAGCCATTTTCCCAACCATAGAAGTGCTTGGCTTTGATGGTGTGTGGTTTGGCGTAGTAACAGTTATGGTTATGGAAATGGGCATGATAACGCCGCCTGTTGGCATGAATGTGTTTATGCTTTCAAGTTTGGCGCCAGACGTACCCATGATTAACATATTCAAAGGCGTACTGCCCTTTTTTGTAGGTATGCTTATTTGCGTTGCGCTTATCATTATTTTCCCGCAAATAGCCCTTTGGTTGCCCAGTATTATGTAAAAATACCGGCCACCTGCCACACATTTATCACTGCCAAATACCATGCTGTGGTATTTGGCAGTTTTTTGTGGTAAAGCAATAGAAAAAGCCTTTGCAGCAAACGCTTCAAAAATTTTGTGCCAAAAGAGGCAAAAAAAAGCTTTGGCAGTTTTTTATGAAAGAAAGGCTAAACAGGAAGTAATAGATTGTCTTGGCCTGCAACTGGGTGTCTGTTTGCCCAGCCTGTTTATGGCTTGTGGTTTTTCACACTATATGCAAAGGAGAGGATATGAGCGCAACAATTTATCCTACTGGTGTTACCATTTATAAACCAGAAAAATGCTGGAACGGCTTCACCATTTATCAGGCCCCCGAAATGGGCGCTATGCTTATTAATATGAATGGCAAAGAAGTAAAATTGTGGAAAGACCTGCATGGCTTCCCTAACAAAGTGTTCCCTGGCGGCTTTGTACTTGGCAGCCTTGGCGAACGCAACCCCAAATACGGCCACCAGGACCAAACTGACCTTGTGCAGGTAGACTGGGATGGCAATGTCGTGTGGAAGTTTAATAAATACGAATATATTGAGGATCCAGGCGAAGAACCCCAATGGATGGCCCGCCAGCACCACGACTACCAACGCGAAGGCAGCACGGTAGGCTATTATTCCCCCGGCATGGCCCCCCTTACAGATAAAGGTAATACCCTTATCCTTGTACACAAAAACGTGCATAACACCAAAATTTCCGATAAACCCCTTTTGGACGACGTGATTTTGGAAGTAACCTGGGATGGCGAAATTATCTGGGAATGGGCGCTGAATGAGCACTTTGACGAACTTGGCTTCCGCGAAGTTTCCAAAAATACCATGTACCGCAACCCCAATATCCAAAGCAAGCTTGGCCTTTCTTCTGTAGCGGGCGACTGGGCGCACATTAACTCCATGTCTACCTTAGGCCCCAACAAATGGTTTGATGCAGGGGATGAGCGCTTCCACCCGGATAATATTATTGTAGACTGCCGCGACCTTAACATTTCTCTTATTATTTCCAAAAAAACCGGTAAAATAGTGTGGAAATTAGGCCCCTACTACGATACCACCCCTGAGCTTATTGCTTTAGACTGGATTATTGGCCAGCACCATGTACACATGATACCCCGCGGCCTGCCTGGTGAAGGCAATATTCTTATTTATGACAATGGCGGCTGGGCTGGCTACGATGCGCCAAACCCTGGCTCCCCCACTGGCACAAATGCCGCCCTGCGCGACTATTCCCGTGTGCTGGAAATAGACCCCACCAACTTTAAGATTGTATGGCAGTATACGCCTAAAGAAGCCGGCTTCCTTATTCCTTTGGATGCCCAACGCTTCTATTCCGGCTTTATTTCCTCTGCCCAGCGTTTACCAAATGGCAATACCCTGATTGATGAAGGCTCTAATGGCCGTGTGTTTGAAGTAACACAAGACCATGAAATTGTATGGGAATTTATTTGCCCATATAAAGGTGACGTAATGCCCATGAATATGGTGTACCGCGCCTACCGCGTGCCATATGAATGGGTTCCGCAACTGCCTAAGCAGGAAGAAAGCCCCATTGCCCCAATTGATACCCAACACTTCCGTGTGCCAGGCGCGGCACCATGTGGAGTGGCAGATTCTGTGGCAGTTACAGGCACAAAGGGCTACTTTGGCACATCTACCATGTGTGTTGCCACTGACCTTGGGGATTAATCCCTCCATATAGCCCGTTATTTTGGGGGAAACCCAAAATATAAAAAAGGGGCTAGGTAGTGAATAGCTACCTGGCCCCTTTTTTATTTTAACATGTTGAATAGAGGTTACGCGCCTCAACAACAGCAGGGCGTTTAGGCAAATTAAAGAATCCCCTTATAATGCTTGGCAATGCCAAGCTTTTTGCATTTAAAGCGGAAAGTGCTGGGGGTAAGCCCTGCAAGCAATGCCGCGCCATGCGGCCCGCTTATGCGCCCTTTGCATTGCCTCAGCAGTTCCACAATATACTGCGTGGTTAACGTGTCGTAATCGGGCAAAACCCCAGCATGCCGCAGCATAATGTCAGGCTCCTCGCCTATGGCAGGCCGTGCAATGCCTTGCTGCCTTTCTAAAAAAAACCGGATGGGGTGGTTTTGCGCACATACCAGCGCTTCATCCACAATATTCTGCAATTCGCGCACATTGCCGGGCCACGGGTACACAAGCAGATTTTCCATCTGCTTTTCTGCAATAGGGGGAATTGGCAGACCATAGCGGGTAGCGGCCTTAAAAAGAAAAAACTGCACAAGTTGGGGTATATCCTGCTTAC
>CAZPTC010000161.1:0-6080 GCA_964589455.1 uncultured Desulfovibrionaceae bacterium
CTTGGGCACGGCGTGGTTACGCTTTCTGCACCGGCACGGGCAGCAAGCAAAAGGTTGCGGCAGGAAAGCGCAGCCGAAAGGGAAAGATCTATGGAGTGCGCAGGGGTAGAGCCGCAACAGCTCCAGCCGGGTATTTCCAAAAACTCCAAACCCAAAGCACGGCATACGGCCTGGGTGGAGCTTTCGTATTCTTTACTTGTCCCAAGGCCAGAACAGCCAGGGTAATAGGCAATTTGCATAGTGTCCCTTCCTTTAAAGGCCCTGTTTCTGCTGGGCAAAACGCTTGAAAATGCGGGCCACTTCGTCATGGCCTTCTATCACATGGGGCACAAAGGGCATTTTACGGCGGGCAAGGGCAGCAGGGGCAATTTCCAAATTAGCCCAGCCACGGCCTGTGCGCAGCATATAATCTGCCATAACACCAAGCTCAAAAGAGCGGCCAGTAAAGCGCACTGTATCCAAAAATGCCTTCCAAAACATTTCTACAGGGCGGGCCTTTACAAGGCCATTTTCCCGCGCCATTTCCCGCAGGGTCTCCATAACATGCGCTACATCAATATTATTAGGGCAACGCGCAGAACAGGTAGAACAGGAAAGGCAAAGCCAAAGCGAGGCATTGGCAAGGGCTTCTTTTTTCAGGCCAAGCTGCACAGCCCGCATAACCTGGCTTACCTGCCTGTCATAAAACGGTGCGGCCGGGCAACCAGCCGTGCAATTACCACACTGGTAGCAAGTGCGTATATTTTGGCCGCTTCTTTCCTCCACCAGCGCCCTAAAGCCTGGGTCTGAGGCGGCATTGAGACGGAAACTTTCCATACTGTGTCCTTGGTAAAGTTATTGTCGTTAAAGCTAATGGCAAGGTTTAAAGAGGCTCTAAAGATGAGCAAAGAAAAGTCGATATACTCTTTATGTCCAGATATTAAAACATAGTGAAGCCCATAAGTCCAGCGCCACCCTGCCCGTAAAATTTACAAACAATAAATTATAATATAAGTGAATATATTAAGATTATAGTACTGTAAAAAAACGCAAGCACTGCTAATAGTGCTTGCCAATACGCGTTTCTTTGCCTACAAAACACGCAAGTGGTCCTAACTCGCCCCCTTTCTGGAGTTAAAATGAAAATAGCAAATCTCTCTATTCGGGTAAAACTCTTTGGGGTTATTTCCCTTTTGCTGCTCACGTTTCTTTTTGCCATTTCCGTTACCATGCGCGAACTTGCCAATTTGAAAGAAGGAACAGAAGAGCTGAGCAAACCACAGAATGTTGCCGTTTTGCTGAATGCAGAACTTGCCCATATACAGTGGGTGAATGCTCTTAGTTACTATATGATGAATCAAGGTTCGCGCCCATTAGAAATACCAACAGACGCAACAAAGTGCGGTTTTGGGAAATGGTTTTATGGGCCGCAGCGCACAGAGTTAGAAGCCAAACTCCCTGCCCTTGCAAGTGTTTTTGAGCAAATTGACCCCATCCACAAGAAGCTTCACTCCTCTGCCCTTGGCATACAGGAAGCCCTTGCAGCAGGGGACTTTGCCCAGGCTATAGATATTTATGATAAAACCACCATGCCCAGCCTGCAGAGCGTGCAGCAGCTTTTGCAGCAAGGCCGCACCATAACAGATGAGGGCACTGCACAAACCATTGCCTCCCTTGACAAAGATATTGCCTATACCCAAAAAGTCATCTTTTATGCCCTTATTTTCTTTATGTTACTCGGTTTTAGCCTTGCCACATATCTGAATTTTTCCATAACACGCCCCTTGCGACTTTTGGAATCCCGCGCTGCCTGTATACGCAAAGGCGACTTCCAGGTAGTAGATTTGCACCGCAAAGATGAAATAGGCAACCTTGCTACTTCTTTCAATGCCATGACAATGGAAATAAAGCACAAAATTGGCTTTTCACAAGGTATTATGGAAGCTATTGTTGTACCCATGATGGTATGCGATGCAAAAGGTACTATAACCTTCCTGAATAAACGCCTTAGCACCTATTGGGGCAAGGACTGCGAACCAGAACGCTACTATGGCGAAACTTCCGGCGGATTTTTCTTTAACAATGCACACCAAAAAACCATTCTTGACCGTGTATTGGAAACACAAGTGGCTATTCCAGCCGAAGTTTCTTCTTTGGAAAACTCTATGGGCGAAGTAAAATACATGACCAGCACCTGTGCCCCCCTGTGGGACTTAGACCACAACCTTACAGGTGCCGTTTTGCTTATTAATGACACCACAGAAATTTCCTACCAGCAGGAGCGCATGTCCTTAATCAACAAGCGCATCCTTACCTCTGCCCAAGAAGCCCAGGATATTTCCCTTGAACAAAGCAGCGCATTTGCCGCCCTGAATGAGCAAATACGCCAAACTGCCCAAAAAGCACGGGAACAGGATATTGCCTCTGCCCAGACAGTGGAAATTGTGCATACTATGGCCCAAACTTTAGAGGAAATGGCCCTTACCGCGCGGGAAACCACCCAAAATACCCACCGCACCCAGGAAGAAGCTCTGGAAGGTGTGCAAATGGTGCAAAACACCGTGCAGTGCATAGAAGATGTTGTGACCCACTCCCTTCTTTTAGAAAAAGAAATGCACGAACTGAACAACCTGGCTAATGGCATTGACAGCATTGTTGTGCTTATCAAAGACGTAGCAGACCAAACAAATCTTCTTGCCCTTAATGCCGCCATTGAAGCAGCCCGCGCCGGTGAGGCAGGCAAAGGCTTTGCTGTTGTGGCTGACGAAGTGCGCTCCCTTGCAGAAAAAACCATGGTGGCCACCAGCGAAGTAACACATTCCATACAAACATTGCGCCAAAGTGTAAGCAAAAGCCTTGCCGCCACAAGCCAAACTGTTGCCCTTACCCAAAAATCTACAGACCTTGCTGGTGCCTCTGGCGCAAAACTGGAAAGCATTTTGCAAATGGCCCGCCTTGCCGCCCGCGATGTGGAGCATATTGCCCGCGCTACAGAAACCCAGTCTTTATCTGGCCAAAATATCAGCCAGGCTATGGAAAGCATCAGCCGTATCTCGCAGGAAACAGCCGCCAGTATGCAAGACTCCACCAACCACGTGGATAGTCTTGCCAACCTTTCCGAACGTGTACGCATTCTTATTGAATCTATCCGCACAGATAAGCGCGTAAGCCGCCGCCTGCCCTTTAAACAGCCCATCCCCGCACGTATGCTTACCCGCGGCAGAGCTATCCCCGTAGAGCTTTTGAATATCAGCCTGGAAGGCCTGCGCCTTGGCTGCAAACACCCAGAAAATATCCCGCAGGATGAACCTGTGCGCATTGAGTGCGAAATAAAACAAATAAACGAACTTTTGCAGGATATCCCCATGCTGGCATGCTGGGTGGATAAAAGCGGCAGTGGCTTCCACTTTAGCAAGTCTATTAAACTTGAACCAGAAGAACTGCTTAAACACCTCTACAGTTTACTCAACCTAGACCCTGCCGCTAAAACCTAAACCAACCCCACCCCCTTTACTTGACCCCTGCCCTTGCCCTGCGTTAACATGCAGGACGAGGGCATTTTGTATATGAAAGAAAAATTTACTTACGCACAACAAGTGTGCATTAAAGCAGCCGGCAAAGCCATGCAAAAAACCGCCATGGTTAGCCCAAATGCCCGTGTGGGCGTTGCTGTTTCCGGCGGAATGGATAGCTTTGTGCTGCTTAAAGTGCTTACCATACGCCAAAGAATTGTCCCCTTCCGCTTTGAAATTATGGCCCTGCACCTCAACCCCGGCTTTGACCCTGCAAGCCATGCCCCCCTTCTTGCCTGGCTTGAAAAAGAAGGCATTGCCAGTCATGTAGAAGTTACAGACCACGGCCCGCGCGGCCATTCAGAAGAAAACCGCAAAAACTCCGCCTGCTTCTACTGCGCACGTTTGCGCCGTAAACGCCTTTTTGAACTTACCAAGGCCTACAACCTTACACACCTTGCCTTTGGCCATAATGCAGATGACCTTGTGACCACCTTCCTGATGAACCTTATACAAAACGGGCGTGTGGACGGCATGAAAATGGCAGACCCCTTCTTTGGCGGTGCCCTTAAAGTTATACGCCCACTCCTGCTTGTGGAAAAAAAAGATATTGCCCGCGCTGTGCGCCAATGGCAACTGCCCTTGTGGTCTAACCCATGCCCATCTGCCGGCGCAACAACCCGTACGGAAATGATGGAATTTGTGAACCATATCAGCCAAAACTCTGCCTTTAGAAAAACAAATATATTCAACGCTCTTACCAAATGGCAGCTTGAGAAGGAAGAGGTGGAAGAGTGATTGGGGGAAGGGGAAAACCTTTTTTTGTGGGACAACTTAAATGACGCTCGGCCCCACGTCCTGTGGGGCACTCGCTCTCGCTTCGGCGGGCAAAGCCCGACCTCGCGAGCGCTGCGCGGCTTGCGCCATCCTGGCGCAAAAGGTTTTCCCCTTCCCCCAAACCCCCATCCCTTTTCCAAAAAAAACTTTAATTTATGCTTGGTGTAGTATTGGCAAGTATTTTGCATAAAGCGAGTGTGTATATTTTTTTGACACCGAAAAAACACAGTACCCCACCATGCCCAATTTCCATTTTTCACTAGAAAGTGTCCTGCGTTACAGGGTGCAGCTTGAAGACCAAGCCAAGGTAGAGCTTGCGCGTGTAGAGCGTGAGCGTTTGGCAGATCAGGCCCGGGCAGACTCTATACGCGCGCTTATGGTAGAAAACCAGCAAAAGCTGGATACTTTGTCCCCGGCAGATCAAGGGCAGCGCTGGCTTTTAGAAAATTTCATACGCGGCTTGCGGGTAGACCTGCATGTAACCATGCAGCGTGTACGAAACTGGAATTTACTGGCAGAAGGTGCCCGCAGGGAGCTGACCAAGCGTTCTATTGAAAAAAAGGCTATGGAAAAGCTGAAAGAGACGCAAAAGAAGCGTCATGATTATGACGAATTGCGCAAGGAACAAAAGGAATACGACGAAACTTCTTCCTTGCGGTATAAGGGGAATATATGAACAGCATTATGGAATTGGAAAAACCCAAAGTTGAGAAGAAAAAACCACAAAAAGCCCCTGCTACAAAAACAAGCAGGCGTATGCGTATGTTTTTTCGCTGTTTGTTTATGGTGTGCCTTATAAAAGTAGGCATACTGGCCACATTGGTGCTTACACCTGTACCTGTAGAAACTGCGCAAAACACCACACCAGAAGTACCCCTTAATGTTGCGCTGGCAGATGCGCAAGATGGCACACTGCCTTCTTTTATGCCAACAATGCGGGTACAGCCACCTGCTGAGCCTGCTTCTTCTGCTGAAGCGGCCAATCCAGCAGTAGCCCCAGCCGTACCTACTGCGCCTGCCGCACCTGCTGTTGCTGAACAAGGCACAATGCCAACAGATATCCCTGTTGTCAGAAAATACAGTGGCATTGCGTTTGCAGCAGAACCCATGCCAGCGCCCAATGTGCGCGCTTTACCTTCTCCTGTTTCTGCAGATGCGCTTTCCAAGCCAGACCAGGCTGTACCTGGTGCGGCCCCTGCCCCAACAGTAGAGCCAATTCCCAGTAAAGACAGCGCCAGCATTAAGCAGGAGGAGCTGAACAGGCGCGAGCAGGAATTGCTTGCCTTGCAACAGCAAATGGAATCCCGCATGAAAGAGCTGAATGAGCTGGAGGGCAAAGTGGGCAATATGCTGCAAAATGCCACCCAAACGCAAGATGTAAAAATTAAACAGCTTGTCGATATGTACGCCGCCATGAAACCCAAGCAAGCCGCGGCTGTGCTGGAAACATTGGACGATAAAATTGCCGTGCAGGTGCTTTCTAACCTTAAGCCCAAGCAGGCAGGCGAAATACTTTCGTACATGAAACCCGCCCGCACAGCCGTACTTTCTGAGCTTCTCACCAAAATGCAATTAAGATAGCACTGGACAAAGTACCCGTTCATGGCTATATTAATCCACAGAACACTATATCAACATAGCTTGATATGGAGATATGATTCACTCACCAAATCATCCTTCATCAAGGAGACCCCATGATACCCTCCCAAGGCCATTATTTTTTCACATCTGAATCTGTGACGGAAGGTCACC
>CAZPTC010000162.1:0-6055 GCA_964589455.1 uncultured Desulfovibrionaceae bacterium
GGAGATTGTTCAAAGTGTATCTGCTGAAAAAATGCGACTACTTTTTGACATACAGTGTTGTTTAAGCTTGCATTTACGGTAAGAATCAGGCTTATGGGTGAAACATGTTCTGTGTTTTTTTGTACGTCCTTGGCAGATTGCCCTTCATCATGTCGTACAAAATACGGTGTTTCTTCCGTAGTGGGATTTTCGCGAATATACAGCCATTCATCGCAAAACTCCTTTTCACTAAGGCTGAATCCATATCGATAAATAGTATCTTCTTGTGCAAAAATAACCTGGTAGGTGGATGGTTTATTTTTTGTTCCCTCATCAAGGGCAAAGGGATGATACAGCTCAGGGAATACCTTAGGTGCGTTTTCATCTTGCGATGGAATCCCTGAGCGTAAAACTATCTTTCGCATATTGTTCAGCGCGAAAAATAAATTTGTTTTCCCGCCAGCGTTTGGGCCAAATAGAACCGCAAGTTTATTGAGGGAAGGGAGTGAATTCGATTTTTTCGATTTTTTTTGTTTAATCTGCTGCTGTGGCAAATCGCGGATGCCGGTAGATATCATACTTAGCTTTGTGAATTCTTTGAATGAATGAACATTTTCTATGGCAAACTCGATAAGCATGATAAACCTCTTAATGCGTTTTTTTCGTTTTTCGCATACTTGTCCATTTTTTGCAAGGATTACTTAGCCAGCTTAGGCTTTCGCGTTGTGGATAAACGCAAACCTCCCCCAACAGCTTCCTACTCCGCCCGTATCCACCACTCAGGTAAATTATACATAATGCCGGCAGGGGCGGGGGTAATATTCTGGTATTCTTTTTTCACCATAGGCAAAGAATATGGCACATAGAGGAACAGGTAGGGCTGTTCTTTGTGCAATATTTCTTGGAAGCGATCGTACAAAGGTTTACGGTCTTCCTGTTTGGGCAGAATGCGGGCTTTTTCCAAAAGGGAGTCCACTTCCGGGTTTTTGTAGCCAATAAAATTAAGGCCATTTTCTTTTGCGGCAGAAGAATGCCACACATCAAAAATATCCGGGTCATCCAGAATATTCCAAGAAAGAATAACCGCGTCAAAGCGCCCTTTATCCACAAATTCTTTAAGGAAGGCCGCCCATTCTACTGTGCGTATCTGGCATTCAATGCCAATATCTTTGAGCTGGCTTTGGATAATAGTGGCCACTTTAATGCGTTCATCATTCCCTTGGTTTACCAGTATAGTAAAGGAAAAGGGCATGCCGTCTTTTTCCAAAATGCCTTTGTTATTTTTTTGGCTCCAGCCTGCTTCTGCAAGCAGGGCAGAGGCTTTGGCAGGGTCAAAGGGGTAGGGTTCAAGAGCGGTGTTATACACCCATGTACCGGGTTTGTAAGGGCCAATGGCTACTTCCCCAAGGCCCAGCAGTACAGAGGCAATAATGGCCTTGCGGTCTACTGCGTGGGAAAGGGCCACGCGCACTTTTTCATCTGTAAAAAGTGGGTTGGCCAGGTTAAAGCCCATGTAGGTGTAGCCTGATGCCAGATATTTGTATTTAGCCCATTTCGTATCCCATTCCGGGCCATTTGTCTGGCGCAGGTATTGCTGGGGGGTAAGGCCCAAAAAGTCTAATTTACCGGCCTTTGCTTCTAAAAATATAGTGGAAAGGTCAGGTATCATACGCCAGATAATTTCGTCCAGATAGGGGCGGCCTTTAAAATACAGCGGGTTTGCTTCTAATGTAATGCTTGAACCGCTTTTCCACTCTTTTAATTTATACGGGCCAGCACCAATAGGATTACGCGCAAAAGGCGTTGTGGCAATATCCTGCCCTTCTAATATATGCTTTGGCAAAATAGCGTGCATAAATGTAATAGGGGCGCGGGCGTAGGGTTCGTCAAATCTGGCTTCAAAAGAAAGGGGGCCTGTCTGCTTGTATTCTGCAATGGCCATAAAGTCTGCCGCATACGCCGTGGGCGTTTTGGGGTCAACCATAAGGTTGTAGGTAAAGGTAACGTCATCCGCTGTAAGGGGTATACCATCCTGCCAGACAAGTCCTTCTTTCAGAGTAAAACTGTAGTGCTTGCCATCTTCAGAAACTTGGT
Source organism: uncultured Desulfovibrionaceae bacterium (assembly GCA_964589455.1). GTDB lineage: Bacteria > Desulfobacterota > Desulfovibrionia > Desulfovibrionales > Desulfovibrionaceae > CAZPTC01. The sequence continues at coordinate 2,074 of CAZPTC010000162.1, forward strand.
ATGTTTCTGCAGCCAGGGGAACAATATTCAAATCTTTATCGTATTCAAGCGGCGCAATATAAATCCAGGCGCCCACTTCATGGGAGGCAGAGTCTGAAGAAAGGTAGGGAATAAGGTTAGAAGGTTCTCCAATAGACCCCATAACAAGCCTGCCCCCATAGCGGGGTTCTTGTGCGCTTGTATTTTCTTGTGCCCCAGTGCTTTGCGTGGGTGCAGCCGGTGCTGGTGCGGTTGTGTTGGGGGTGTTGGCCGGGCTTGCGGATGATTTTTCGCCATTATCACACGCACAAAGACAGAGCATAAAGAAAAAAAGCACACAGGGCAGAATTTTTTTTGCTATCGACATAACATATTGTTTTTGCATATAAAGTTAACCTTTTTTCTGGCTTGACACGTGGGTTATAGCGCAATTTTTCACCTGAAAAAAGCCTAGCATAGTTTTGAGCGCTTGAAAACCCATGCGGTTTAGGGTAATAGTGTGCGCATAGCTCGAACATGCGTTGTTTTTCAGCGCACATTTCTTCACCATGGGGTTTTTCAAGCATGAACCGACGAGAGGAACTTGCCGCGCGCGCCCTTACGCTTTCCTTTATCCAACACTCCTTACCAGAGTATATTGCGGATCAGGGGAAAGAGATTTTCCATGAGGGCGGGGTAAGTAAAATTACACTGAAAGAAAGCGGTGAAGCATGGGTACTGGAAGCTCTTGTGCAAGGAGAAGACTTCCAAAGTTACAGCCCGTCTCTCTGCATCCATTTACAAGAAAACCATATTGTAGGAACCTGCAATTGTATGGAGGCCTTTACTGGCCCATGCAGACATATTGCAGCAGCGGCCTATAAATATGTAGATTCCATACAGCTGGAAGAAAACGCTTTGCCTCCCTCCAAGCCGCGTGTAGAGTGGCGGCAGAGTTTCCGCAACTTTTTTTCTGGCAATTTTGAGCCTGAAACAGGCCGCCACTACTTCCTGTTCCGCTTTTACCCGGAACCAGGCCGTCTTTCTGTGGCCTTTTTCCGCGCGCGCCAGAATAAAACAGGCATATCCTCCGTACGGCAGGAAATAACCCTGGAACATATTTTGCGTAACCCGGAATGGTGCGAACATTCCCCGGAACTGCCCAAAGTAGTAAAGCAAATTGTGGAATACCTGGATTATTACGGCCATAAAGTAGAAATACCAGACGGTCTGCTCTCGTGGTTTTTTTGGGCAATCCGCAACGAAGAATACTTGTACTGGGAAGATACAGAAATTCCCTGCCGCATAGAAAACACCACTATGGCGTTAAAATTGCGCCCCTCTTTGGAAGAAGACGGCCTTTCTTTTGATGTGCTTTTACAAAGAGACGGCAAAGCCCCTTTCTCCATATTAGACGATGAAGCGGAAGAAGAAGAAAGCGATGCCGTGGACAGTCGCGCCATTTTGCCAAACCCGCGTTTTGCCCCTGCCCCCGCCCCCATAGAAAAGCCAGAAGAGGAGGAAGAGGAAGAACCCCTTATCTTACAAAGGGTTTTGCCTTTAGCCGCTGCCAAGCTTAAACGCATGGGCGCCACCTTTCACGGGCAAATGCCCCTTTGGGTATGCTGGAACCAGGGTTTTTACCCTGTACACACATGCTTGAACCACCAAGTTATCCAGGCGCTTGTGCATGACCACCCCATGATACCCCCGGAAGATATTTCCGAATTTTTAGACCGTGTCTGGACACGCATCCCTTCTTCAGAATTGTACGAGCAGGATGAATTTTTACGCATCATGGAACCTGTGTTCCAGCCTGCTACCTATAATCCCAAGCTCTTTTTGGATGAAGAAGGCAGTTTGCTTACGCTTGAAATACAAAATGTCTACGAAACCATACACGGGGAATTTACCCTGCCTGGCCCCAACCCAGACTTCCAAACAGGTTCTTATGTGTATGAAGGCCAAACATTTCTTTTGCGCCGCAGCCAACAGGAAGAAAGCTCCCTTTTGGCCCAGCTTGCAGAAATGCGCTTCCAGGCGCGTAATGCCCGCCTGTGGTTTATGGAGCCAGAAGAAGCCATTGCCTTCCTTTTAGACCATTACCCCACCTTGCTGGAAAACTGGCGTGTATACGGGGAAGCCACCCTTTCCCGCTACAAAGTGCGTGCCTCCCAGCCCATTATCCACGCTAATGTAGAAAGCAACGAGAAAGAAAAATGGTTCTCTCTGGATATACAGGTGGAATACGATGGCCAAAGCCTGCCTTTAGAGCGCATTTGGAAAGCGTGGCTTAAAGGCAAGCGTTATGTGCAGCTTAAAGACGGTTCCTACGCCTCCCTGCCGGAATCCTGGCTGGAAAAACTGGCACACAAGCTTAAAGTGCTTGGCCTTGACCCCACAAAGGCCCCCAAGCGCCAATTCAAGCAGTTTGAAGCCCCCGTTTTAGACAACCTGCTGGATGATTTACCCGGTGCCCGTACAGACTCCTTCTGGAATTTACTGCGCGAAAATATCCGCAATTTTCAGGAAGTGGAGCAATTACCCGCCCCGCGTGGGCTTAATGCCTCCTTGCGTGCCTACCAGCTACAGGGTCTTTCCTACCTCAATTTCCTTAGCCAATACGGCTTTGGCGGCATATTAGCGGACGAAATGGGCCTTGGCAAAACCATACAAACCCTGGCTTTTATCCAACACATGGTTAATTCCGGCCTTACCGGCCCCAACCTTATTGTTGTGCCCACCTCCGTGCTGCCCAACTGGGACAGAGAAGCCGAAAAGTTTGTGCCAGAGCTTAACCGCGTTATCATATACGGCACCCGCCGCGAAGCCAGCTTCAAAAAAATAGCGGACGCCCAGCTTGTTGTCACCACCTACGCCCTTTTGCGCCGTGACTTGGAAGAGCTTACCCAGCACACCTTTAACGCCATTATTTTGGACGAAGCCCAAAATATCAAAAACCCCAACACCATCACCGCCCGTTCCGTGCGGGACATACCGGCGCGTATGCGCCTTTGCCTTTCTGGCACACCCATTGAAAATAACCTTTTTGAACTCTGGAGCCTGTTTGAATTCCTCATGCCCGGCTTCTTGGGTTCCCAGCACGCCTTCCAGCGCGGCGTTATTAAGCCCATTAAAGAAGGCGACGCAGAAACCCTTTCTTACCTTCGCAACCGTGTTAAACCCTTCATTTTGCGCCGTACAAAGGCAGAAGTAGTGAAAGACCTGCCGCCTAAAATTGAAAACGTCACCTACTGTGCCCTTGCAGAAGAACAGGCAGAGCTTTACGCCGCCCTTGCCCGTAAACTGCGCGACCAAGTACTTGCCGATGTGGACGAAAAAGGCATGGCAAAAAGCCAAATGTCTATTCTGGACGCCCTTCTCAAACTGCGCCAGATCTGCTGCCACCCCAAGCTGCTTAAAATGGATATGCCGGGCTTTAACCCCAATATCCCCTCCGGCAAGTTTGAAGCCTTTAAAGATATGATTGTGGATATTGTGGAAGAAGGCCACAAAGTGCTGGTGTTCTCCCAATTTGTGCAAATGCTCCAGCAAATACGCGGCTGGCTGCAAATGACCGATATCCCCTTCTGCTACTTAGATGGCTCCAGCAAAGACCGCTTAGAACAAGTAGACCGCTTTAACAATACCCCGGAAATACCCATTTTCCTTATTTCCCTTAAAGCAGGCGGTACCGGCCTTAACCTTACCAGCGCAGACTACGTTATCCACTACGACCCCTGGTGGAATCCCGCCGTGGAAAGTCAGGCTACAGACCGCGCCCACCGTATAGGCCAGGCCAAGCAAGTGTTCTCCTACAAGCTTATTTGCCAAAACACCGTGGAGGAGAAAATACTCAAACTCCAAGAAATGAAACGCGGCGTGGCAGAAGCTATTATTCCTGGACAAGATAGCTGGAAATCCCTCACCCGCGACGATTTGGAAATGTTGTTTCAGGTATAGGGGGAACGCGCTTGGGGGGGGGGGGGGGGGGGGGGGGGGGGGGGGGGGGGGGGGGGGGGGG
>CAZPTC010000163.1:0-6050 GCA_964589455.1 uncultured Desulfovibrionaceae bacterium
TTTGGCTGTGGAGAAGTGGGGGATAAGGTCTGCGTAGTGCAGTTCCATATAGTTTACCCAGCCGGGGGAGCAACTGGTGATCATGGGCAGAACACCATTGTCTTTAAGGCGGTGGATAAGCTCGTGCCCTTCTTCCATAATGGTAAGGTCTGCGCTCCAGTTGGTATCGAACACTTTGTCAAAACCAAGGCGGCGCAGGGCGGCAAACATTTTACCTGTGACAATGTCACCGGCTTTGCCACCAAGAGCTTCAGAAAGGCCCACGCGGACAGATGGGGCGGTTTGCACCATCACAATTTTATCTGGGTCTTGTATGGCGGCCCAGACTTTATCAATATCGCTCTTCACGGTAATGGCACCGGTGGGGCATATTTTGGCGCATTGGCCGCAGAATGTGCAATTTACATCGCCAAGGCCCTGGTAGAACGCAGGGGTCACCACGGAGTGGATACCGCGGTTGGCAAAGGAGTACACATTGACGCCCTGCACTTCAGAACATACACGCACGCAACGGCCACAGAGTATGCACTTGGAGGGTTCGCGCACAATAGATGGGTTAGACTCATCCTTGGGCATGGGCGGGCGGTTATAAGCGTAGGGTATTTTACGGATGCCAAGGTCTGCGGCAATGGACTGCAATTCGCAGGTGCCATTGCGGGCGCAGGACAGGCAGTCGCGGGGGTGGTTAGAAAGCAACAGTTCCACAATATCTTTACGGGCAGAAATAATGTCCGGTGTATTGGTGGTAACTTCCATGCCTTCTGCCACCTTGGTCACGCAGGAAGCCTGCATACCGCCACGGCCGCCTTTAACTTTCACAAGGCACACGCGGCAGGCACCTTCAGGGCGCAGCATGGGGTGGTGGCACAGATTGGGGATATGGATGCCAGCGGCATGCGCGGCCTCCCATACAGTAGCATCGGCCGGGGCTGTCACTTTTTGCCCGTCGATGGTAAGATTCACTTGGCTCATGGGATTCTCCTTGCAAGCTTAACGGCGGACAATAGCCTTGACTTTTTTACACTGGGAAATACAGCTACCACACTTAATGCACTTGGCCTGGTCTATTACATGGGGTTCTTTCTTTTCCCCGTGTATAGCTTCTGCCGGGCAGGCGCGTGCGCACATGCCACAACCAATGCATTTTTCAGGGTCAATCCAGTATTCCAAGAGGTTGGTACAGGCGTGGGCCGGGCACTTTTTATCCTTAATGTGGGCTTCGTATTCACTACGGAAGAAGCGTAAGGTGGAAAGCACGGGGTTGGGGGCTGTTTGCCCAAGGGCGCACAGGGCAGAAGACTTAATGGTGGAAGCAAGGCTTTCTAAAGTTTCAATATCCCCTTCTTTACCCTTGCCATCGCAAATGCGCTCCAGTATTTCCAGCATACGCTTGGTGCCTTCACGGCAGGGTGTGCATTTACCGCAGCTTTCTGCCTGGGTAAAGGAAAGGAAGAAGCGGGCAAGGTCTACCATGCAGGTGTCTTCGTCCACAACCACAAGGCCGCCAGAACCCATCATGGCACCGGCAGCGGAAAGGCTGTCGTAATCCACGGGGTTATCCAGCAGGCTGGCTGGCAGACATGCACCGGAGGGGCCGCCAATTTGCACGGCTTTAAACTCTTTACCGTCTTTAATACCAGCGCCAATATCAAAGATAATTTCGCGCATGGAAATACCCATAGGTACTTCCACAAGGCCTGTGTTATTCACTTTGCCTGTAAGCGCAAATACTTTGGTACCGGGGGATTTTTCTGTGCCAAGCTTTTTGTATTCTACGCCGCCTTCTGTAAGAATACGGCCTACGTTGGCAAAGGTTTCCACATTGTTAAGCACAGTGGGCTTGCCCCAAACACCGGATTGGGCCGGGAAAGGAGGACGCACACGCGGCATACCGCGCTTGCCTTCAATAGAACTGAGCAGGGCGGTTTCTTCGCCGCACACAAATGCACCGGCGCCTTCTTTAATCTTCAGGTGGAAGCTAAAGCCTGAGCCTAAAATGTTATCGCCAAGCAAGCCCATTTCTTCTGCCTGGGCTATGGCAACTTTTAAGCGCTTAATGGCCAGTGGGTATTCTGCACGCACATAAATGTAGCCTTCTGTTGCGCCAATAACCCATGCGCAAATAAGCATACCTTCAATAACGGCGTGGGGGTCACCTTCCAGCACGGCACGGTCCATACCCGCGCCTGGGTCACCTTCGTCCGCATTACACACAACGTACTTGGGGGTGGCTTTTTCAGGGCGTGTAAGTTCCCACTTACGGCCAGTGGGGAAACCCGCACCGCCGCGGCCACGCAGGCCGGAGGTTTTCACTTCTTCAAGGGCTGCTTCAGGGCCCATTTCCAGAGCCTTGGCAAGGCCTTCGTACCCGCTGTTGGCAATATATTCTTCAATATCTTCAGGGTCTATACGGCCGCAGTTACGCAATACAAGGCGCTTTTGCAGGTTATAGAAGGCCATTTCATTGTAGGTTTTGCGCGGGGTTTTACCAGTACGACCCTGGAAGAGCAAACGCTCTACCACGGCATTACCAAGAATAGAGGTGGCGATAATTTCTTCGCAGTCTTCTGGTGTTACGCGCACATAGAAGGTACCGCCGGGGTAAATAATAACCAGGGGGCCAAGTTCGCAAAAACCGTGGCAGCCTGTTACCACAAGCTGTACGCGGTCAGCAAGACCGTGGGCAGCAAGGGACTCTTTAAAGGCTTCTACCACAAACTTGGAGCGGGAAGAAGTACAACCTGTACCCCCGCAGACAAGGATTTGGAATTTATCGTCTGTGGGCTTGCGGTCGTAATGGCGCAGAGCCAGCTTATTTTTAGAGGCTTCCCTGACTTTGCGGAGGTCAGCGATGGAAGCAAGATGGGCATATTTGGTCATAATGTCCTCACTTTCCCTATGACTGGTAGCTGTCAAGAATGGCCGGGATGGCGGCCGGGGTCAATCTGCCATGGGTGTCGTCATTCACCATCATAACAGGGGCCAGACCGCAGGCACCTATGCAGGCCACAGTCTCCAGGGTGAACTCCAAGTCTTTGGTGGTTTCACCAGGCTTAACGCCAAGGTGTTTACTGATAGCGTCAAGCACACCAGATGCACCACGGACGTGGCAGGCTGTGCCTTGGCAGCAACGGATAATATTTTTCCCGCGCGGGTTTAAGTGGAACTGCGCGTAAAATGTTACTACGCCAAACACTTCTGCAACAGGTATTTTCAGTTCTTTTGCAATGGTTTCCAAAATAGGCTTGGGTAAATACCCATAAACGTTCTGGGCCTTTTGCAGCACAGGGATAAGTGATCCCTTAGAGCCCGCATAGCCGGCAAGAATTTCTTTGAGCGGGGCAAGATCAAACTCGCCAGCGCCCTTACAGCCACATGCCATTGGTGTATCCTCCTGATTAGCGTTGCCAAAAGACGGCATAAGACAGGTGCCATTCATTTTCTTCTTCCGAAGAGCATACTATTTCCTGCTTCTTTTTTCAAGTCTCTTGCTGCGCAACAAACTTACAAAACAGGAAACGCCTTATTCCACAATCGCCCCACATGGCACAACAGCAAAGCAGTAGTTTACTGCAATACCCAAGTACCGTGAAGGCGTTACAGATGAGTCTATAAAAGAAAAAGCATACCCTCTATGCACAGGTTTAAGACCTATAGCACACACGGATACGCTTTATACACTATTCCCCCCGCCTGGGCACACCAAAAGGCGTACAGCAGCCAGGCTGCCCTGCACATCCGGTTTGGGGCCGGTATGGGCCAGTATGGGAATAGTTTTCTCTTTTACTTGCATAGGCCCTTTTCTCACAAAACACAAAAAGTGCAAAATTAAAACTTTTTTTCACTTGCAGGGCATATACACAAAAGTGCCTTGCAGAGCAAAACCTGCAAGGCACTTCTTTAGTACAAAACCATTTGTTTTTCCAGATAAAAATGCGCCATAATGTGATAATGGCTACAGGGCACAATATACCCTGCAAAGCATTTATTTAATTTTTGCCCACTCTTCTGCGCAGCCAAAAGCCAGGGGGCCACCAGCGGATGCTACGGTTTCAAATATCCAGCCTTCTACCTTTTTGCCCTTTTTATCTGTAAAGCCCACCTTCAGCCAAGCGCCACTCATATCCAACGGGCGCACAGTCTGGAAAGGTTCTATCTGGCCTAAAGGCTTGTCTTCATTTGGGCCCTGGTAGAGATTAGGCACACCGTCTTCTGTTGGTTCTGCACACGTGCCAAGCACGCTTGTGTGCATCCAGCCTTCAAAAGGTTCATAATTCAGCTCAATAATTTTTATCCAGCCATCCTTGCTGGGTGTGGCGGCTGCCGTAACAATACGGGTGCTGCCAATTTCTGGGTCAAAAGCTACATAAGGGATGGTGCGGATAATTTCTCCCCCGGGAGAATTGCACACATTGGTACCATTTGGGTCTTTATCTGTAATAAGCAGTTGAAAGTTGGTACCACCCTCTGCCAGTGCAGAGCCTGCCCCAAAAGCCAGCAACACTGCGGAAACAGAAACGGAAACAGCCGCTATGCTCCAAAATTTTTTGCCCATTTTTCCTCCCTTTTTCAAGCAGATATAAAATACTCACAACATGCGCTTTGACATGTAAGCCCTTAGAGGTATACAAACAAATACGCGCTCCTTTTGTACCACGCAAACATAACTGGATGCTACCGGACTTTTACACACCACGCAAGCAGGCGAAAAGAGAACAAACCCTATCTGCTTATTTTAATTACATTATAAACAAGGAGTAGCCATGAAATCCCGCCACAAAAGCATACCCCTTCTTGGAGCATGCAGCCTTAGCTTGGCGTTGCTTGTTGCCCCTGTGGGTATGGCGCTTGCCGATGACCAGACAGATGCAGAGAATTTCTGCGGTCCTGCTGCCGAAATACTGCGCGCCACAAAAAAACTGCCAGCAAGCCTTAGCATTAAGTGTATATGGCAGGAAACAGGCAAGGTTATACCCGATGCCCCGGATGTGCATGTTTTAAACCTGTACCATGATGATGGCGCCCGCTTTGAAAATTTGGGCTCTATTGCTGTAAGCAAAGATGGGAAAGAATGGTGGAGCTACGATGTAGTGGAAGACAGCTATTCCCCTATACCACAGGCTGATTTGCCCAAGGCCGATACTTCTAAGGCTGATGCACCTAAAACGGATGCCCCCGCCAAAAAGTAATGGCTTTGCAGTACCGGATATTTAAAACCCACAGGGAATACCCTTCCCTGTGGGTTTTTACATGTGAATTTGTTGCAGGTAGGGCAAAAAAGGCAGGCCCTGCTGGCGGCAGTCCACATAGCAGGCCAGGTACTGCTTAAAGGTAAGCTGCTTGCCATACACAGGGTATATGGTGTTTTCATCCACAAAGCGGATACCCAGAATTTTGGCAACAGCAGGGGCAATGGGCTGGTAAAAAAGCGGGTCACACGAAAGGCTTTGCGGGTCAAGGGGCAAGGGGTGCGGCAAAGCTGGCATACCTAGTGCCTGCAAAACAGCATTGGCTGTCATAATAAGCAACTGCGGCTCTGGGTGGTTAATAGTGCCAAAAAGCGGCTGCTCTTTGTAATTGGCCTCTACAAAGCTTGCGGTTTCTATAACCTGTGGCAGCATGGTGCCATTTTTATGCGTTTGCTCTTTGGCGTGTTCCGTTTCAAAAGACTTTGCCACACGCTCTTCTACACCAGAGGCCAGCAATATGCGCGGCTGGGCATATAAATGGGCTATTTCCGCAAGGGAAAGCCCCTTGTCTACCCAGTCGTCCAAAAGTTCATCCCCAAAATTCATGCTGCTTTTGCTTGTCCAAAAAGGCCAATAGGCATGGCACATCATGTTGGGTATGCGCAGCACTGTGGCGGTTTTGGGCAAAAGGCGCACAACCTCGCGGGAGCATAAAGCGCCCCACTTTTCACCCAATTCCTGGAAAAGCAGTAAGTCCGCAGAGGAAAGCGTGTCTGGCGGCACATCTTCCTTTGTATGGTTGACAAAATGGATAAGATTGTACTCTCCCCTAAATTGGGGAGAATACATGAGCAGGCGGGC
>CAZPTC010000164.1:0-6003 GCA_964589455.1 uncultured Desulfovibrionaceae bacterium
TTTTCCGGGTCCAGTTTCAGGCCTGTGGCGTCTGTGTTTTTTTCCGGATTAGCCGCAGCAACAGAGAAGCCAGAGCGCTTGCCCTGATCTTTGCTGTTAGACTGGCGGGTATCAAAGCTAAGCTCAATACCACCAATGCTTTGGTAATCTATGCCGGAAATTGCGTCCATTCCTTTACACCATATCTATGCGTTGTGCCTGAAAAAAGAGGCTTCACACTTAGCCTATCGGTTGTTAAAAAAAATCCTTTAGGGCTTTTTAAGAAAAAAATTAAAATATATTTTTCAAAAGAGGATTGGTTGATTTTATTTAAAAATACAATGTATTACAAAATATTTCAGGAAGGGGAGGGCGTAAATGGGTATACCAGCCTTTCCTTAGCCCCGCAAAGTATACATGACCTCTTGACAACACACAAGTTTTTTTGCCACAAACGAAACCAGCAAGTATATAGTTGTTTTTTTTTGAGGGCCCATTTCCATGACGACATCTTCTCAGACAACGCTTAGCGGGTATGTTTTTCCTTGTGCAACACCTCCGAAGAATTGCCGTATGTCTCTTGTTACAGATTCCGGCGAAGAATACCCTGTGCTTGCCAAAGGCGCGGGTGCAGACTTTGTGGATATGGTGAGTGTTCAGGTAGAAGCAGTGTGTTCCTTTACTCCTGTAGAAAGTGGGGAGGGCGCAGAAAGCGTTCTGCTTGTTCGCTCCTACAAAGTGCTGGACAGCGAAGACTAGCCTTTTACTCCACATCCTTTTCAGCTTTATGTATGCTGACTCTTTACGTTAAGGCAGTGTGCTGCTGGCGGATCTTTGTGTGCGTCCATGCCACAGGGTCTGGGGCTAAGGCTGCCATCAACTTTTTTTCAAAAAAATACCCATGCCCCCCTAGACGAGGCCTAAAAGAGACTTAACTTCTTTTGCGAACGATACATCGTCATGGCTTTGCCGCGTAGGCCCCCATGACAGATTATGCATACATTGAAGGAGAGTATCTCTTATGGGTAAAATTATTGGCATTGACTTAGGTACCACAAATAGCTGTGTGTTTGTGATGGAAGGGAAAGACCCCAAGTGCATCACCAACCCTAATGGTGGCCGTACCACACCGTCCATAGTTGCCTTTACTGATAAAGAACGCTTGGTGGGTGAAACCGCTAAACGCCAGGCTGTGACCAACCCGGAACGTACCATTTTTGCTGTAAAGCGCCTTATGGGCCGCCGTTTTGACGCGCCTGAAGTAACACGCTGGAAAGACCATTCCCCTTACGAAATTGCGGGCGCTTCCAATGGCGACGCCGTTATTAAAGTAGATGGCCGCGAATACAGCCCACCGGAAGTTTCCGCCATTATTCTGGCAAAACTGAAGGCAGATGCAGAAGCATACCTTGGCGAAACCGTTACAGAAGCCGTTATTACTGTACCCGCATATTTTAACGACGCCCAGCGCCAGGCGACAAAAGACGCTGGCCGTATTGCCGGGCTGGATGTAAAACGCATTATTAACGAACCAACAGCCGCTTCTTTGGCCTATGGTTTTGACAAAAAGAGCAACGAAAAAATTGCCGTGTTTGACCTTGGCGGTGGTACATTTGATATTTCCATTCTGGAAGTGGGCGATAATGTTGTTGAAGTGCGGGCCACCAATGGCGATACCTTCCTTGGTGGGGAAGACTTTGACCAGCGTATTATTGAACACCTTGTGGATGAGTTTAAAAAGCAGTCTGGCATTGACCTTTCCAAAGACCGCATGGCCCTGCAACGCCTGAAAGAAGCGGCAGAAAACGGCAAAAAAGAACTTTCCACCGCAATGGAAACAGAAATCAATCTGCCCTTTATCACCGCAGACGCAAGCGGCCCCAAGCACTTGCTTATGAAGCTTTCCCGTGCCAAGCTGGAGCAGCTTGTAGACGACTTGGTGCAGCGCACTATTGAACCCTGCCGCAAGGCATTGGCAGACGCCCAGCTTTCTGCTTCCCAAATTGACGAAGTGGTGCTGGTGGGCGGCATGACCCGTATGCCCCTTGTGCAAAAGAAAGTGGGCGAGTTCTTTGGTAAAGAGCCTAACCGCTCTGTGAACCCGGATGAAGTGGTGGCAATGGGTGCCGCTATCCAAGGTGGCGTGCTTGCAGGCGACATTAAGGACGTGCTGCTTCTGGACGTAACCCCGCTTTCCCTTGGTATTGAAACTATGGGCAGTGTGTTTACCAAACTTATTGAACGCAACACCACCATACCCACACGCAAGAGCCAGGTATTCACCACAGCCTCCGATAACCAGCCCTCTGTGTCTATCCATGTGCTGCAAGGCGAACGCCCCATGGCTTCTGACAATATGACTTTGGCCCGCTTTGACCTTACCGGTATTCCACCAGCCCCGCGTGGCATGCCCCAGATTGAAGTAACCTTTGATATTGACGCCAACGGCATTGTCAACGTTTCCGCTAAAGACACAGGCACAGGCAAGGTGCAGTCTATCCAGATTACCGCTTCCTCTGGTCTTTCAGAAACAGAAATACAAAACCTTATCCGCGAAGCTGAAAGCCACGCTTCTGAAGATAAGCAAAAGCAAGAGCTTATTGAAGCCCGTAACCATGCCGACAACCTTATTTACGGCACGGAACGCTCCATGAAGGATTTAGGCGAAAAACTGGACGCTGCTACCAAGGCAGACTTAGAAAGCCGCATGGAATCCTTAAAGAAAATTATGGAAGGCAATGACACCACGGCTATTAAAAACGCCACTGAAGAACTTGCCAAGGCTTCCCATAAGCTTGCAGAACAGCTTTACCAGCAGCAGGCTGCCCAGGGTGGCCCTTCTGGTGGCCCAGCAGGCCCTGAAGCTGGTTTTGGCGGCGGCGCTGGTCAACAAAAGCCAGATGATGATGTGATGGACGCTGACTTTACAGAAGTGAAGTAAGCTCCCCCTTGCCAAGCGCAGGTGTGCTTTTCTTTTCAGGGGAAGCATATCCCCCAAGACTTGGCTTTATATAAACACAAAAGCCCTTGGTTTCCCAAGGGCTTTTGTGTTTATTGGCGCTTGCCAACTATTTCCTTGTGTATGTGCCGTTGATAGTGCTGGTACCTACGCACACATGTGCGTATTTGTTTTCTTCCATTTGGATGGAAAGAGTATCACCTTTTATTTCAAGGAAAAGAGGGTAATGGGAAATACATTCAAGCACATCATTGTTCAGCATACAGCCACCTTGGTAGTCGCAGACAGAGGTGTAAGGGTCTTTACCCCATGTGCTTATGTACACGACAAATTCTCCAGTATCCCCAGGATCCCAATTCACCATCACAACACCTTTTGGCTGTTCTTCTGTTGCAACTCTATGGTATTCTCCAGTTACTGGTGCAGCCACAGCAAAAGAAAAGGTACAAAAAACAAAAGCTAGCATCAACGCAAAAGAGCAAACGTGTTTGCGGGTTGTCTTTATTTTTTCCATAAGAATTCTATTTCATCCTGCTCGTGATATTATTTTTCACCCAATTTGCGTCCAGCCACTCCCCAACATGCACGGGTATGCCATGCACCAAAAAGCCAAAGTGAACGTGGTCACCCACTGCAAGGCCAGTTGTACCTGTTGAGCCAACAACCTGGCCTGTTTTCACAACATCGCCTTCCTTGACATCTGTGCGGGTAAGGTGGGCATAAAGGGACATAAGGCCAAGGCCGTGGTCAACCACCACCAGATTACCGTAAATCCCCAAATACCCCGTAAACACCACTACCCCGCTGTTAGCGGCAGGAACATCCGCTTTTGCTGTAGAGGCAAGGTCAACCCCAGTGTGGTGTTGTTCGTCAATTTTTTCGCCCCCGGACATGTAGGTGCGGAAATCGCCAAAACCGGCTTTTTGTGCGGCTTTTGGCAAACGGACAAAAGGGCCGGAAGCTAAAAAGGTGGGGGCACTGTTTTGACCAAGAGAAAGCAAAAAGGTATCATTTTCAATTCGCGCTTTAGAATTTACGCAAATATATTGGGCAAGGGGTATTGTTTCTTCTGGGCAAAGCTTTGCCAGCTCTTCCGCTTTGGCATTCAAAAAACTATCCCCAATATTCAGGGTATCTGTTGTAAATGTGCGGGCTTGGGCGTTAATAAGCAAGCGGCTGGAAGTGCTGTTGCCTGCATAATCTTCTGCCATTATTTCTGGGGAATAGTCGGCAGTTGTCATATTGTACGGGAATGGAAAAAGGCATACATACAGGCCACTTGGCTGTTTATATGCCTCAAAAAACATATCTTTTACCTGTACACCTGTTTTTGCCACATCTTCTGAAATAGCATACGTAATAAGGCCACTGCCCCCGCGCTTTATGGCGGGAGCCAGTGTTTTAACCGCTATGCGCGGAGCTTGTGTATCCATTTGCATAGTAAAAGTGGCAGTTGCCACATTACCGCGCCCAAGACCCGCAAAAGAGCCGTCCCATGCTTTAACTTCCAAATCAAAAGTTCCGTCCGGGAGTTTTGCGTCTTTAAGCGAAAAGGAAACATTTTGGCTTTTGAAAAGTGTAGGGAATTTTTCCTGGTAAATCACCATTGACTGACCGCTGCGGCGTATGGTTACTTCTATGGCGCGTATGCCAGAGGGGTCTGTTGTGGAAATGGTAATGGGCTTTGTAGGGGAAATTCGCCCCTGGCTGTCCATTGGCATAGTAATGGTTGGGGCATGAAGATCCTTAAACAAAAAATACGCACCGCCGGCAAGCGCTGCAAGAAGAACAAACAGGAAAAAAAGAAAAACAGGTGAACGACGTTTTGCCATAAAAACCCTCATTATGGCCAGGAAAAGGCCAAACAAGCCGCAATATGCACTGTGTTTGGCCTTACTTTTGCTTTATGCAGAAGCACCCAGCAGGCTGATAACATATTTAACAAAATCTGCTTCTGTAAGAATGCCAACAAGTTTGCGGCCATCCAACACAGGCAGGCAACTAAGTTTTTTTCCGTATAAAAGTTCTGCCGCTTCTTTCAGGGGGGTGTTTGGCTTTACACATGCCACATTGGTTTGCATAACTTCCAGTACAGAAATAGCGGTATCCAGCTCTTGCTGCACACTTTCTTCTATTCCTGCCAGGCGTGAAATTGTACACGCCAGTAAGTCGCGGTTTGTAATAAGGCCTACAAAGTTTCCGGCATCATCTGTTACAGGTGTGTGCCGTATTTTGGCAAGGTGCATAAGTGTGCGCGCCTCGCTTAGTGAGTCAGAAGGCTGTAGGGTGTATACCGTGTCCGTCATAATATCTGCAACAAAAACCATACAATCCTCCATTTCCCTTGTGTTCGCGTGCTGGAAGGGACAGTAGATACAGAAAAACCGGCAGAGGCTTTGCCCATTTAAAAAGCACAATCTCCATGCCTCTGCCCTATGCAAGAAATATGCTTGACTTTTCATGAACCGTCAATCAAAATCTGGAAAAATTTTACAGAATCTCTAGAGTATACTTTTTCCCATAAGGAACAGCAACGTGCTTGAAGGGCTAGATTTCCGTATACCACGCCAGCGTATGGTGGATGAGCAGCTTATTGCGCGCGGCATACGCGATGCGGCTGTTTTGCAGGCAATGGCAACAGTGCCCCGGCATCTTTTTGTGCCAGAAGCCCTTGCTTCTACTGCCTACGATGACAGACCCCTGCCCATTGGGTATGGGCAAACCATTTCCCAGCCCTATATTGTGGCCAGCATGTTAGAAACCCTGCGCCTTAACCCTGGCATGTCCATATTGGAAGTTGGCACAGGCAGTGGCTACCAGGCAGCCGTTATGCAGGCCATGCGCCTGAAAGTTATTACAGTAGAGCGCCTTGCCCCTTTGTACCATGAAGCAAAAGCCCGTTTTGCCGCTATGCGCCTGCAAGCGATATGCGCCCTCATGGGGGACGGAACCCTTGGCTGGCCGGCCGCTGCCCCTTACGATCGCATTATTGTGGCAGCAGGCGGCCCCGGTATACCAGAAAACTTAGCAGACCAACTGGCCCCTGATGGTATTCTTATTATGCC
>CAZPTC010000165.1:0-5988 GCA_964589455.1 uncultured Desulfovibrionaceae bacterium
CAGACGTCGAGAAGAACACCCGGGCCGCGCGATTGACGCCGCCCTAGAAGAAAGCCAGGAAGCAGGTGAGGAGCGCCTTACCTGTTTGCAAAGCCATTTGGGCATTAATCGCCCGCTTGCGTTAAATGAAGTGCGGATTTTGCCCCTTGTTGCCCCTTCCAAGGTAATATGTATTGGCCTAAATTATGCGGATCACGCGGCAGAGCTGAATTTTAGCCTGCGTAAGGAACCAGCGTTCTTTTTAAAGCCGCCAAGTGCCATAATTGGCAATGGGCAAGCCATAAATTTACCCCCAGGCGTTGGCCGGGTGGACTATGAGGCAGAGCTGGCAATTGTTATAGGCCAGGCCTGTGCGCATATACGCCCGGAAGAAGCACCAGACTATATTTTTGGCTACACCTGTGCCAATGATGTAACCGCGCGGGACTTACAGCAAGGCGAACCCATGTTTGGGCGCTGCAAAGGGTACGACACCTTCTGCCCTATTGGCCCCTGGATAGAAACTGTTGCGCCGCCCCTGCATTCTGCCATACGCACGGTTATTAATGGCAAGGTGCGTCAGGAAGGCACACTGGCAGATATGCTGGTAAAACCTTTAGACTTGGTAAGTTATGTATCGTCTATTATGACTCTGCTGCCTGGGGACCTTATTCTTACCGGTACACCCAAAGGGGTGGGTCCAATAGAAGAAGGCGACACTGTGCAGATAGAAATTGAAAATGTTGGGGTGTTGTTTAACGGGGTTAACGCGCCGTTTGCCACACCACTTGCGCAGGGTGGAGAAACCAGACTGCTGCAGTAGCAGGCTTGCGTTTTTCAGTTTTTCCCGCTATTTTTGAACCAGGAAGACCTGCCTGGAGGCACTATGAGTGATGACAAAATACTTGACCACGACCTTGATAATGCGCAAGACGATGACCGCATCCAGCTTGTCACCTTCAGGCTGGGAGAAGAAGAATTTGGCGTAGATATTCTTATTGTCAGCGAAATTATTCGCCTTGTGCAAATAACCCAGGTGCCAAACGCGCCAGAGCATATTGTGGGCGTGATAAACCTGCGCGGAACAGTGTTGCCAGTTGTGGGCCTGCGTAAACGCTTTTCTATGCCAGAAGGGGAGCTTACAAGCCATTCTCGCATTATTGTTATGCAATTACACCAAAGCTTTGTGGGCTTTTTGGTAGACGCTGTTTCAGAAGTGCTGCGCATACCCCAAAATACGGTGGAAAATACCCCGGCTGTTGTGGCAGGCATTGGCTCAGAATATATTAAAGGCGTGGGTAAGTTGGATGAACGCTTGCTTATTCTGCTGGACTTAGAGCGCTTGCTGAATGATACCACCGTAGAGTAACACCCATTGCAATATACATTTCCCTAATAGCCGCAAGCTACGCTTGCGGCTATTTTCTCTTTAGAGCATATCGCGTTTATTAACGGAAATGCTCTAGAGCCTCTACATAATTATGCAAAGGGTGATCTAATGGGTTAACCTGCAAACTGGCAAAAGGGCCACGCCCAAGGGAAAATTCCGGGGGGCAGACATGCAGTGCCATTGTGCCACCAGGGCCGCCCGGGTTTGCTTCAGGCACAAGCCAAAGCGCTTGGCCGTGGGCACGCCATGCGGGTAAGTCTGGCATCCAGGGTACAGGGTCATTATTGTGCAGCAGACGATAATGCACAAGGCTTGGGTGAAGTTTTTCCACAAAATCAGCCTCCCCCAAGCGCGGGCAGCCGTATGTATACACATGAACAGGCTGCACGCAAAAGGACTGTATGGTATGCGCCATAAGCACAGCAAGCGCACCCCCAAGGCTGTGCCCTGTGCAAAACACACGTTTCCCTGCAATATTATGGGCTTCCAGTATGCTCTGGAAAGAAGCGGAGTGTATAAAAGCGCCCATAATAATGGCAAAGCCTGTATGCAGGCCTTGCAATTCTGGCCGCATAAGGTAGCTGGCAATGCCATGCTTATGGGCAAAAAAGCTGTTAAGCTGCGCTGGTTCAATGCCCAAAGGAAGCTGGGTAAGCAAATTTTCTGCAATGGGGCGGCCTGTTTCTAAAAGGGCTTGGAAACTGCGGGGCAGCTCTGTATCCATAAGCGGGGTAAGAGCAGAGTCTAAAATAATATTCAACAAATTTTCTGTGCCTTGGAAAAAAAGCACGGCAGTATCCGCATTAGAAACAATATGCGCCTGTACAGCAAACTGGCTTTCCAAAGAATATAAGGCAGGCAAAAAAAGCACAGTATGCGCGTGTTGCAAACCTGAAGGCATGTTCTGCTCTAAGGGCCGTGCAATAAAGGCGGAGTGGATGCTGCCGCGTTTACCGTAGCGCGCGGGAATATGCCCTTTAGCCAGGCTGCGCATGGCAGAGGCTATGCCAAAGGCGCTTTTGGGGCCTGTGTAGGCAAGGGCAGAAAAAAGCGCTAAATTAAGGGCAGTATCTTTATCAAATGCACCCTGACGCAACACTACCCCAAGGGGTACTTGCCGGGCAAGAGCCGGAAGATTGCTGGCTGGTAAAGCAGAAGTATCTGCCTGCACGGTTTTTTCTGCCTCTTGCCCAGCAGGAAAAAGGTTTTGCCATACAGCCGGCAAAAGCGGTTCCAGACTTTGCGGCAATGTGGGTAAAAGCTTTGCGGGAGAAATTTTACCCAGGGCTTTTGTCAGAGAATACGGCTTGTTAAGTGGCCCAGATGGTTTTGATGGCATAGCAATATCCCCCTGCATGGGATAGAAAACTGAGCGGCTGTATACCTATTTTTGCTTTTTTTTGCGGCGGTACAGGCGGATAACCATAAGCACAACTGCCCAGGCATCGCAGCGGGCAGGTTTTTCTGGTATTTCTGCACCTGTGAGTGGTTCCACAGAAAAGGAGGGGTCACCAAATACGGCTTTATCGGCTCTTTCCATTGGGTCAGGGCCATCGTCTTCCTCTTCCTCCCAATCTTCTTCCTCATCATCCGGCTGGTCAGCACTGCCCGCCTGACCTTTAGTCTTTTTATCTATTTTGGACTTTTTGCCTTTTTTTTGTTTAACGTCTTTATTTACATGGGGCGGTTTTTGCGCCAGTTTTTCCAGCAGTTTTTCTGCAAGGGCTGGCATATTTTCCCGCATAAAGGCGGCGGCAAGCTCCTGCACAGCTTTTTGTGCATCTTCATGGGAAAGGCAGGTTTTATATAAATTCTCTACCTGCGCGGTTTCTTCTTCTGGAAAATAGTCTTCAAATGCCGTAAGAATGCGGGCGGCCTGGGTCATGTCTCCGTGGCGGATGGCGGCCTCGCGCTCCCGCAAAAAGGGGTAGGGTCTTTGCTCAGTTTGCCAAAAAGGCGCAAGCTTGCCGGCAATATACTGGGCTTTTTCCCACGCACCAAGGTAAATGCAGGCGCGTATACCCTCCAGCAAGGCTTCCCGCGCTTTTTCATCTTCTTTGCGTATGTGCCAGACACTGGCCAAAGCTAAATTGGCATCTGCACTCCAGGCTACTTCTACAGTGGCTTTTTGCAAAAGGGGTAAGGCTTTTTCGTACTCTTTGGCTTTGAGAAATACCACCCCCTGTCTGTAAGCCTGTTCTCCATCCAAATTTTCCTTTTGCACAGCTTCAAGGGCAGCAAGGCGTTTTCTAAAATTTTCCAGAGGGGGAATTGTTTTTGTTTCCTGCACCTCTCGCACAATGGCAGCGCGGCGGGCTTTAGAAATATCATACACCTGCTGGCATACACTCTGCAGGGTGGCTCTGGTAAAGGGGCGCGGAAGCACAGCATCAAAGCCATTTTCTACAAGTAGTTTTTCTGCTTCTCCGGGTTTTGCGCTGCTGACAAGGATAAGGGGCAAATGCGCAAGCAGGGGGTGGGCGCGCAAAAGCTTTACAAAGGTCATGGCGTCCATGTCTTCCAGTTCTGGGGCACAAAAAATAACTTCAGAAGAAGGGGGCAGGGCTTTTTGCGCTTCTTTGGCAAACTGGCGTATAATATCCAGACCCTTTGTTGCCACGCGGATTTGCCGCAAACCTTCTGTTTTTAGCGCGTTGCGTTCTACCACAACATAATCTTCATGGCTTGCCAGAAGTAAGGCAGAAGCAAATGGCAGTGCAGAATTTTGCGTCATCATACCCCCAGGCGCACGCACGAAAATTTAACCCTTTGAAAACATCTCCCACAATACCGTGCCGCTGATGCTTACTTTCAGAACCCAAAATACTGCAATAGGTCATGGCACAGCGTTTTTATCTGCGCCTGCTCTTTGCTATCTGGCAAAAAAAGCACACTGGCCTCGGTAAGGGCTATTGTATCCAAAGCTGCCAACCTCTGCAAGAGCAAACGCTTTGGCGGTAAATTATCTGTAAAGGCACTTTTGGCAAGCAAAGACTGGGCATTTTCTATTCCTTGCGGTGCTTTATTTATCACCAATGCCTGTTTATGGATGCCCATTTCTGTGGCAAGGCGGCTTACTTCTGCGGCTGTGAAAAAGCTGCGCTCTGTGGCCTCGCTTACCACAACAAGGGCATCAATGCCGGATAATGTGCCGCGGCCAAGGTGTTCTACGCCTGCTTCCATATCAATAATAACGCGCGTTTCCGGCGCAAAAACAAGGGCAGAAAGCACGGCGCGCAAAAGTGCATGGGCACCACATGCGCAGCCACCAAGGGCATTTTCTACTGTGCCCATAAGCAAAAGACGTTTTTGTCCTTCTGTTGGTGTTGTTTTAGGCAACAGCACGGCTGTTTTTTCCAATAAACCTGCTACATCCGGGTTCAGACACATAAGGCCTTCTGTGCCAATATATTCCTGTACCAAGTTTTCCTGCTTGGCGAGGGGCACAGGCAAATCTGCCGGCTTCAGGCCGCAGGCCATACCAAGCGAGGGGGCGGTGTCAGCATCAATAAGCCAAACATCTTGCCCTGTTGCGGCTATATACTGGGCAAACCAGGCTGCAAGGCTTGTTTTGCCTACGCCGCCTTTACCGGCAAATGCTATTTTCATGCAAAACTCCAATATAAGTAATACCCTATATTCTATACATATAACCCATAAACACTGGCACTGCCACTGCTTATGGGTTATAATTTCTCACACATTAAAAGTTTTTTTTGTATTGGATGGGGGTTTGGGGGATGGGAAAACTCTTCCCTTCTCCCCCCACCCTGCGCGCTTACGCCAGCCCAAGGGCTGTGCGCTTTTGCTTGATAAGCAGAATAAGGTTAGTGGCGGCGATAATGGGGTCTGCCTCCACAGAGAAGCAGGCACCAAACACATCGTTTAAGCCGCCAAGGGCAAGTTTGGTAAGGGTTGCGCTGCCGGTGATATGCGGGGGCAGGCCAAGGTGTGTATGTATGCCAGAGGCCACGGCATAAAGGCCAATGGCGGCGGCTTTTTCTGAATACCATTCTGGTGCGCTGGCAGCCACAGGAAGCTGGGAAATATCCACACCCAGGGCATTGGCAAGCACGGCGCAAAGCTGGATAATACGGGAATTATCCACGCAGCTTCCCACATGCAGGACAGGGGGTATACCAAGGGCGCGGCATACGGAGGCAAGGCCCGGACCAGCCATATCTGCGGCGGCAGGCATAAGAAGGCCGGCTTTGCCCATAGCGGACGTGGCGCAGCCAGTGACAAGGACAAGGACATTATTTTTAATAAGCTCTTTGGCCATGCGCACATGCACATCGTCCTGCTTTTGGCGGGGGTTATTACAGCCCACAATACCAACAGCACCCGCAACAGCGCCGGATTTAATGGCGTCAAGCAAGGGGGCGGGGGTACCGCCAAGGGCGCCAATAATGGCTTCATTGGAAAAGCCTGTCATAATTTCAATGGGTTCTGTGGGAATAAGCACACGGTTTGCGTCGCGCTTGGTAAAGGCTTCTATGGCCATTTCTACAACAGTAATGGCCTGTGCGCGGGCATTGTGGTAATTGAAGGAAACATGCACGCCGCCCGGGAAGTGGGCTTTATCCGAGGTGGAGACAAAGCGGGTGTGGTAGCAGGCG
>CAZPTC010000166.1:0-5954 GCA_964589455.1 uncultured Desulfovibrionaceae bacterium
CCCAAACCCCCATCCCCTCCCCAAAAAACTTTTGCTTGGGTATGGGGAGAAGCTTTGCAGGGGGGTAAGCCAATATCTGGCAAATTCCCCCAGATGTTTTTTACAAAGATACGCTGGTACATCCAGCTTGTCGAACAGAGAGGTAGCGAAAACCTGTAGCCGCCCCATTTTTGTAAGACGCGCGAAGCGATTCTTACGGAAAGAGAGAGCGGTTAGCTACCCAGACAGTTGGTTGAAAATAAACAGTTAAGTTAACCTTAACTGTCGAACGGAGAGGTAGCGAAGCGGCCGTAACGCGCCCGACTCGAAATCGGGTTAGGGGTTAATAGCTCCTACGTGGGTTCAAATCCCACCCTCTCCGCCACATAATACACCACCAGCCCGGTAAAGCCAAAAAAGCTGTACCGGGCTGGTAGTTTAAAACGTGTACTTGAGCATAAGGTTGCCGCTTATGCCCTGTCGCTTGCCTGCAAAGCCCTGCACGCCAAGGTCAATAGAAAAGCCTTGGACTTTAGGCGACTTTAAGCTAAGCCCCAGCTCACCCACAAAGGTAGAACCCTTGAGGGAAGGTGCCAGTAAGTTTACACCATAGGCCACAGCGCGGGCATTGCCGTTAAATTCGTATTCCCATGCTGCGCCAATATAAGGGGCAAAGTGTTCGCCAAGCGCAAAATCCATGCGCGCACCAAGGCGCAGGCGGTGAGAATTTACGGCTTTGTAGTGTATTGGGTCGCCTGTGCTTAAAGAAATATGGCGGGCATCTTGGTATGTCCAAAAATATTTGCCATAAAAATCCAGCGCTGTTTTTTCCGAGAGGCTAAACTGATAGCCTGCGCCAACATGCAGGCCGTAATAGGGCATGGTGGATACAAAGCCTGCATGCAAATTAGCCGTGTAAAAGGAATTGCGCAAAGAGCCTGCTCTTGCACTGGCTTCTGCATACGCAAGGCCGGAGCCTGCGGCCATTTCCATACGTGCCAGAAGGCCAGCGCCATAGTAATGCGTGTTGCCGCTGCCTTTGGCGTACTGGCCATTACTCAAGGTATTATGGGTGCCGTACGAGCTGTTACCTGTTTCTGCAAACACGCCGTAGGTAAGGCCATTTGCCTGATGCCAGGCAAGCCCTGCCAGCAGAGCCGCTCCATTCGCGTTAATATGCGAACCTGTGCTATGCTTGAAGCTATAGCCTGAAACTGCGCCAAAGGCCGCCGCGTGGCCATTTGCGGCAATAGCCGCGCGCTGCGCACCGCGTATGCCTTCCCCTGCCAGTATATCAGCGCCATTTGTAAGCGCAGCCATGCCGCCAAGCCAGCCTTCACCAAATACTTTGCTGTTTGCAGAGCCTTGTGCGTCTGCGCAGGTGATAAGAAGCGCGCCTGTTGTGTCAGAAAGGCTAAGGGTATAGTCCACCAGCAAGGTGGTGAGAACAAGGCGTGTAGTGGCGGCTGTGCCAGTGCTATGGCTGATAAGGGTGTAGGTATGGCCTTTTTTAAAGACAGCAAGTTGTGCGGGTTCCCCATAGATACGCATGTTTGCGCCATTAATGGCAACTGCGCCTGTGCCAGTCACTTGAAGGGCAGCTCTGCTCTCAGAAAGCGCTCCGGCAGAAAAGGAAAAATCTGCGCCAGTCATATCCAGCGTGTTTGTTCCTGTTATAAGAGTAGCCGCGCCAGTAAGGGAAAGACTTGCCAGAGAGGGTGTTGTGGTACTGCCAGAAATATCCAGTGTGGTATTGCCAGCCATGCGCGTGTGGCTTTGCGCAAGGGAAGCCGTGCCAGAAAGGGCAAGAGTTCCGGCCATAAGGCTGGTATTGCCTGTGAAGCTGGTATTCCCTGCCAGAGTAAGGGTATTGGCCCCAGTCTTAATAAGGCCACCTGAGCCGCTGATAGTGCCAGAAAGGGTTTGATTTACCCCTTGGCTCATCCACAATGTACTGCCCCGCCCCAAAGAAATAGCACCCGCATACGCGCCACCTGTACCTAAAACGCCTGTTACGGCTAAAATGCCGTCTGTAAGGCTGGTATTACCTGTGTAGGAATTACTCCCTGCCAGAGTCAGGGTGCCGCCACCGCCCGCGCTTAGTGCGCCAGCCCCGCTGATAATGCCAGAAAGCATCTGGTTTTTGCTTTGGTACATAAAAAGGGTGCCGCCACTGCCAATGCTAATATCGCCGCTGTACACGCCGCTTGTACCAGCACTGTCAGCCCCTAAAAGACCTGTGACAGCAAGCGTTCCCTCATTAATCACCGTATTACCCGTGTAGGTATTATTGCCTGCCAGATTTAGGGTGCCAGCTTCGCCCTTGGTAAGGTTTTTTCCATCCCAACCCGCAGCATAATTGCCCGCCGTATTATCCGCTAAACCTATGCCAATGCTAAATTCGCCATTTTCTACTGTAAAAGTGCCGTGCGCACCAGCGGGCTTGTTCCAGGTAAGGCCAATTTGCACAGAAAGTTCTGTTTCATCTGGGGAAACTGTTGCTGTGAGAGAATCCACGTAATCCACATCTACAACAGCTTTGCCATTAACTGTAATATCCGCAGGAGTAAGGTTTGTAATTTTGTTTTGCGCCTGTAATACAATAGAAGGGTTTTCGCTCACATGGCCAGTAATATTCACCTTACCGCTTAAATCGGCTGTTCCGCCTATGGTAACTGTGGGTGCGCCGCTTATGATGCTCAAGTTCAAAATGGCGTTGTTTGCCAGGGTATAATTGCCACTTATGAAAAGATTGGCATTGTTTGCCACGTCTATATTGCCATAGCTCTGGTTTACATGACCATAAAGAATGGTGGCATAATCTGCTGCATTGACAGAACCTTGTCCAAGCCAGTATGCGCCGTCAAACCGTACAGTGCCTGTATCAGTGGAATCGGGATTAATGGCAATGTTTAAGGAAAGTGGGGTGCCGGCAGAGTTTTTATCGCGGCTGACAATGGGGTCGTAAAAAAACAGAGATCCATTGCCTGTTCCCGCCAAAGTAAGGGTGTTTTGGGTAACTGCTGGCGTAAGGTGGTTATGCATATACAGGGCATTGGCCTTTGCACTGCCACGGTTTACATGATCCCTGTTGCCGGCAAAGCTTATATTGCCGTTTTTGGCCCGGAACAAAGCGCTTTGTTCTGCATACACTGCGCCGCCTTGCCCGTTAATGGAGGATGAGCCTGGCACACCAAGGGCAGAGTTGCCTCTAAAAGTATTTGCTCCCCCATCGATTGTTAAATTTGCGTTGGAATTAATGGCCCCTCCATTTTCCAAAGCAGTATTGCCTGTAAAGACATTGGTGCCGCCGCTGATTGTGAGCGTATCACCTGCGTATATACCCCCGCCTTGCAGGCCGGAATAGTTATTAGTAAAGGTGTTTGTGCCGCCAGAAATATTTACGTTTGTTTGGCCATACACTGCCCCGCCACTGCCACCATTTGTGCTGCTTGTGGAATTACCAGTAAAGGTATTACTGCCGCTTTGTATATTCACAATATCCGCAGCAATTGCCCCACCATTAACACCAGCCGTATTGCCTGTAAAAACAAGGCTTCCGCTTGTTGTGTTAAGGGTTATGGCTGCGGCATTATAGCCGTTATTATACAGCGCCCCGCCGCTTCCCCCAGCCGTGTTATTTATGAATGAGTGGCTGCCACCCGTAATATCCAGCGCCCCAGCGCCTGTTGAAAGGTATAGGGCACCGCCACTGCCAGCGGCACTGTTGTGGGAAAATGTGCTTGTGCCGCCAGACAGCACAGCGCTTAAGCGGGCATACACAGCCCCGCCATTGCTTGTTGCCGCGTTGTAAAAAAAATTTACTGTGCCACCCGCTATGGTAAATGTGCCATTATTTCCATTGCGCACATACACGGCCCCACCACCAGTAGCTTTGCTTGCTGTAAAACCCATGCTGCCAGCTCCAGGAGAGGAAGATCCAAGTGTAAGATCCCCTGTACTGTTAATGGTGCCACCATTGCCTGTAACAGTAAAATTATTAAAATTAATAGATAAATTGTTTGCTGCAAGAAGCGCGAGTGGGTTTGGTGTGCTATTGCTAAAAAGATTTGTTTTTATGGAAGCAGCGGGAGAGAATACTGTGGCTATTGCCGAATTTGCCGTAAAAGTAATAAGCCCGCTGCCTGTATAAAGCGGAGCAGTGAGGGTAGCATCTGTTTTGGAAGCAAGAGCTGTAAGAGAAAGACTATCTCCGCCCATGAGTACGGCAGCATTGCGCAGGGTTTCCAGACTGGGGTAGGTTTGGCCTGGGCCCACTTCATAGGTGTTGGCATAAGCTGGTATGGCATAAAAGACACAAAGAATGAGTGAGAGCAGGGGCTTTTTCATGGTACTTCCTTTATGTTTATGGCGACTGTGAGCTGGTAATAGCATTATGTATGCGACTGTATAATGCTATTATTTTTCCGGAAGACTTGAGCTCTGTAGTAATGGTATCAGGGTAGCATGCTGTTGTATGTTTGGCAATTAACATGCGTAGTTATTTTTTTATAATACCTGTATATTATTAAATGAAAAAAGCGGGCTAGAAACCCGCTTATGTATATTTTTGCATGAATTTGACAGGGCATATTTGAAAGGGATCGCAACCAGTTGCAATTCCTTTCAAATATGATTAGGATGCTTTAAGATGCTTTAATTTCCGCTATATAGTTGCGGAGGGTATCAAACAATTCTTTTGCTTTATCCGGGTATTGATCAATAACATTATGCAACATAAATGGGTCTTTTTTACGCTCGTAAAGTTCGTCTTTATCCGGCACCTTGCTGGAAGAACCCGGTGTGCATGTCCATTGCTCTTCCCCATCCACAGTTGCGCCAGCTTTTTGTTTTTCCTTAGCGCTCATCATTTCATCCAACTTTCCTTCTTCCTTCATTTTCGCGATAATTTCTGGGGAGCTGGATTCGCAGAATGGGGTTTTGCCGCCAACCGCTTTTAAGTGGTCTGTGGCAGAATTCATGCCGTCGCCCTGGTAGTTATTGCCGTATTTATCATACTTATCAGTGGCAAGCCAGTGGATGAAGGACCAGTCGTCTGTAAAAATGGCCCAAGACTTAGAGTAGTAGCCAGCAATGGCAAAGTCGCGTACTTTTGCTACTTCGCCGCGCACTAAAGGCAACAGGGAGTGGCCCTGCATATCTGGGTGAACCCCAATGCCAAGCCAGTCGCATACTGTGGGGGCTACGTCTACACTTTGCACAAAAGCTTTAATGCGTTGACCAGCTTTAATGCCGGGTGCGCGTAAAAGCATGGGGGCGTGTACCAGTTCTTCATACGGCCAGGGGCGGCTTTTACGCATAAGGCCGTGACCATGTTCGCCATTGCCCATGGGCTCACCGTGGTCAGAAACCAACATGAACAGGGTGTTTTCCTCAAAGCCAAGGCGACGCACACTGTCTAAAAGTTGGCCCAAATACTTATCGCACAGGGTAACAAGTTCTGCATACAACATGCGGATGTGGTGCAATTCCCGCTCTGTATACACGCCTTCCACTTCATCCACAAAAGGCACAAAGTCATGGCGTCCTTTGTATTCAGGGTCATACATGGAAGGTTCGCCGCGGTAAATGGATGGTGGATCCCAAGGCTCATGCGGGTCAAAGCTGTCTATCCACATAAAGAACTGTTTATTGCGGTCAACTTGCTCTAAATACTCTATAGCTTTATGGATGGTAACGGCCACATAGCGGTCATCGTCACTGTGCCATTGCTGGCGCTGACGCAAATAGCAGGCAAGTTCGTGAAGCTGGATATCCACCTGGAATTGGCCAAGCTTTGCAGCGCCTGCTTTTTGCACACTTTCACTCATAAAGTCAGAGGGATCATAGTGGATAAGTGGATCATTTTCATAAAAATAGTGATCTGCTTCATGGCCGTGTGTAAACCATACTTTGTCAAAGCCGCGCGGGTAGCCAAATTTTGGCAGCCTGTACATGGGGCAGTCAAAAATAAG
>CAZPTC010000167.1:0-5941 GCA_964589455.1 uncultured Desulfovibrionaceae bacterium
TAACACACGCCCCTCTGTAGCCTATGCGATAATTTACGCCTCACTGCAAAAAAAATTCCTGCGGAAAAGTTTTTTGGGGAAGGGGTGGGGGGCTTGGGGGGAAGGGGAAACCCTTTTTGTTCACAAAAAGGGTTTCCCCTTCCCCACAACGTCACTTTTCCCATGCGAAAAAGGGCGCAATGTTGACACAAACAGGGTGTTTTGTTAGGCTTAGGAAAACATTATTGTATCCCTCTTACTTTATTTTTCGCGTAAAAACCGCCTTTGGTGTTAAGCGAAAAAGGAGGCCGCATGAATCTTACCCGGCGTGATTTTGTCAAACTTTGTACCGGCACGGTGGCAGGCTACGGCATAGCCCGTATGTTCCACCCAGGCGTCCACGCCGCCTTGGCCGAAACCCTTACCGGCGAGCGCCCGCCCGTTATCTGGCTTCAGGGCGCAAGCTGCACAGGCTGCTCCGTTTCGCTTCTTAACAGCACGCACCCCATTATTGCGGACGTTCTGCTGCAAATTATCAGCCTGGACTACCACCCCACAGTTATGGCAGATGAAGGCGAACCCGCCATTAAATACCTGCGTAAAGTGGCAGAAGCCAACAAAGGCAAGTTTTTCCTTGTAGTGGAAGGGGCCGTGCCTGTTGAAAAAGAAGGCCGTTACTGCGTCATTGGCGAAGCTGATCACGAGGAAATAACCCTTGTGGGTATGCTGCGCGAAATTGCCCCCCACGCCGCTGCCGTGCTGGCAGTTGGCACATGCGCCGCTTTTGGCGGCATTCCTGCTGCAACAGGCTCCATTACCGGCGCTATGGGCGTGCGCGCCTTCTTTGAACAAGAAGGCATTGCCACTCCTGTTGTGAATATTTCCGGCTGCCCCCCCCATCCGGACTGGGTTGTGGGAACCATTGTAGTAGCGCTTGACGCTATTAAAAAAGATGGTCTGGAAGCCGGCCTTGCCGCAGTTGTGGAACTGCTGGATGAAGAAGGCCGCCCCACGCCTTTTTATGGTGCCAATACGCACGACAACTGCCCTTACCTGTACCTGTTTGAAGAAGGCACCATGACGGAAGTTATTACCGACAAATCCGGTTGCCGCTACGATATAGGCTGCAAGGGCCCCAATGCCATGTGCGACTCCCCCACTCGTCGGTGGAATGGCAAAGTTAACTGGTGCATAGAAAACGCGGTGTGCATTTCCTGCGTCCAGCCAGACTTCCCGGATGGCGCTTCCCCCTTCTATGAAAGCATGTAAGACCGCGTAACAGGAGAACTTTATGGCTGAATTAAACATTGCGATCGATCCCGTCACCCGCATTGAAGGGCACTTAAAAGCCCACGTTGTGGTGGAAAATGGGAAAGTGGTCGACGCCCACCTTACTGGCGGCATGTTCCGCGGTTTTGAGCAAATATTGAAAGGCCGTGACCCGCGCGACGCTTCCCAGATTACCCAGCGTATCTGCGGCGTTTGCCCCGTTTCCCACGCTTTGGCTGCCAGTCAGGCTTTGGAAAACGCCGCCAAGGTTAAGCTTACCAAAAACGGGCGCGTTACCCGTAACCTTATGCAGGGCGCAAACTATTTGCAGTCCCACATTTTAAGCTTTTACCACCTTGCCGGGCAAGACTTTATCCAAGGCCCGGATACAGCGCCCTTTGTGCCCCGCTACCCTGACCCGGACCTGCGCCTTGACCCCAAAACCAATGCTGTAGGTGTGGATGAATACTTGGAAGCCCTTAATGTGCGCCGTGTGTGCCATGAAATGGTAGCCATTTTTGGTGGCCGTATGCCTCACGTACACGGCATTCTGGCAGGTGGTGCCGCCCAAAAACCCACAAAAGACCAAATTGTGGAATACGCCGCCCGCTTTAAAACCGTTAAAAAGTTTGTGGAAGAAAAATACGTTCCCATTGTCTACCTTATTGCCTCTGCCTACAAAGACTTAGGCGCTATGGCCCCTGGGTACAAAAGCGCCATGTGCTTTGGCGTTTTCCCCAAGGATGAAGACGGCATGGACTTCATATTCAAACCCGGCGTGTACTTTGAAGGTAAAGACCAAACCCTGGACTTTGCCAAAATAACCGAAGATGTGCGCTATTCTTGGTTTGATGACACCACAACAGGCCGCCCCTTTAGCCAGGGAGCAACAGTTGTAGACCTTGAAAAAGCAAACGCCTACAGCTTTGTGAAAGCCCCCCGTTACGACGGCCGCGCTATGGAAGTGGGCCCCCACGCCCGCATGTGGGTTAACAATACCCCCCTCTCCCCTATGGGCAAAAAGCTTGCAGCCGAAATGCTGGGCGTAAACGCCACCAATACCCGCGACCTTGGCGAAGACTTTGTTTTCTCCATTATGGGCCGCCACCTTCTGCGTGCAGAAGAAGCGTATGTGGTTGTACAGGCCGTAGACAACTGGCTGAAAGAAGTAAAGCCAGATGAAGAAACCTTTACCCCATTTGAAGTGCCCCAAACCGCAGAAGGCTTTGGCTTTACAGAAGCCCCCCGCGGCTCTTTGTTGCACTACACCAAAATACGGGATGGCAAGATTGATAATTACCAAATTCTTGCCGCCACCTTGTGGAATTGCTCCCCAAGAGACGATAAAGGCAACCGCGGCCCCGTGGAACAGGCCCTGCTCAATGTGCCTGTGCCAGACGCCAACTCCCCCGTCAACGTAAGTCGCGTTATCCGCGCATTTGACCCGTGACTTGGCTGTGCCGTGCACGTGCTGCACGCTTAAAACAAAAAAAGAAGAAGAATGCTTTGGGGGGGATAATCCCCCCCAAACCCCCTTATTACGCAGTGGCCGCTTGTTTTGCTTCGCAAAACTTCGCGGCCACTGCGCATTAATGCGCTTCGTATGGTTTTTTACTAAGTTCTTCTAGGTTGCCACATTATCTGCCGCAAGATAGGAGTGAGAAATGCTATTCTGTTAAGCTTTTTTTGCTTTGCTAGGCCGGCTTATTCGGTATCTTACCCTGAATCCGCCAGATTTCTGCAAGTATAGCGGCCACAGCCTTATACAATTCTTCCGGTATGGGTTGCCCAACTTCCACATTTTTGTACAAAGTACGCGCCAATAAGCGGCTTTCGCGGATAGGCACCTTATTTTCCCGCCCAATTTTTTTAATCTTTTCTGCCAGGTGATCCACCCCTTTTGCCACAACCATAGGCGCTGGTGATTCTGCCGCGTCATATCGCAGTGCAACCGCGTAGTGGGTGGGGTTGGTGATAATAACATCCGCCTTTTTTACATCCTGCATCATGCGACTGGACATAACCTGGAACATTTTTTGCTTTTGCTTGTTCTTGATCATGGGGTCGCCTTCTGCCTGGCGCATTTCGTCTTTTATTTCCTGCTTACTCATTTTAATGTTTTCTTCATACTCATACCGGGTATAAAAAAGGTCTACAGCAGCTATTACAAGCATGGGAGCAAGCGTGTATATGACCATTTTAAAGCCCGTTTTTACCATATAGGTGCCAAGGCCCGCAGCATCTGTATAATATAAAGGTAAAAAGTTATGGAATTCATCCATAATAAACATGGTGGGTATAATGCCAATAGCAAGAGCCATAGCTATGCTTTTACCAAGCCGTATAAATGTTTGGAGCGAAAAAAACATGCGCTGAAGCCCTTTAGCGATGTTAAAGTTGCTCCATTTGAATTTAAATACCTTGGTTGTCCATAGTTTACCCACTTGCACACGCAGGGAAACAAAACCCACAAGCGCAATAAAACAGATAACAGGCAATACTATTATGGCCAGTTCCTTAATGGCCAGCGCCATAATGGAGTGCGCATTTACGTCTGATAAAGGAAAGGTAACAGCATTGGCAAAAAAATACACAAAAATTTTGCGGATATGTTCTACCATAACAGAAAAATAAATAAAAAGCCCAAGCACCCCTGCCACAACAGTAAGGGTTTTGGTTACTTCCTGAGACTTGGGAACATTGCCCTCATTGCGGACTTTATTGCGCCGTTTGTCTGTGGCTTTCTCTGTTTTGCTAGGGTCTTTTGCCATTCCAAACCCTTTGGTACTACCGCGTACCTGCGTTTATAAGGTTCAGGAACATATCATCAATGCCTAAAATATAGTTGTATACTTCTGTAGAAAGCATACCAAACAACATGGTCACAAAGAAAAAACCCACAGCGATTTTAAGCGGAAAACCCACTTCCATAATATGCACTTGGGGTGCCGCGCGGCTCATAAGCGCAAGGGCCAGCTCTACCAAAAAAAGCGCAGCCAGAACCGGAGCAATAACTTTAATGGCAAGGCTGAACAGCATGGTGGCAAGAGTGAGTATTTGATTAAGCAGGTCAGAGGTAAGAAAAAGCCCCCCAGCCGGGATAAGCTTAAAGGTTTCCACAAATGCGCGCAGCAAATATAAATGCCCATCCAGTGTCAAAAATACCAACACTGTCACCGTGTAAAGCAGGTGCGCCACAATACCCGTTTGATTACCGCTTTCCGGGTCTGCAAAGGTTATCATGGTAAAGCCCATTTGCATGGCCACAAGTTCTCCCCCTGCCTGTACACCCGCAAAAAAGAAACGCACAGCAAGACCCATTGTGGTGCCTAAAATAAGTTCGCCAAGAATAATAAGGGCAATTCCAAAGGGGTGCGCAGGCATTTGCACACCAGGCAAATTAACCGCAGGCCATATTGCCATTGTGAATACAAGGCAAAAAGCGGCTTTCCATTGCATAGGCAAGCCATCTACCCCAAGCACAGGCAACATAAAAATGACAAGACTCACTCTTAAAAAAGTGAGTAAAAAGCTTAGGATAAGATTGGGGTCAAAATTGAAAATGTCCATGCGCCTGTATTTGCAAAAAGCGCGCCAAACATGGAGACAAAAATCTGTTTTGGTATAGCGCACAGCCAGTGTCTGCGTGCTCAAGTAAACACGAGAGCATATCCATTAATACACACAAAAAGCGCTGCCACCCGCGGCACTTGCCCATCGGGCTGAAATGGGCTAGGTTCAGCCAATATTTTCAGCAAGAAAGGCAACACATGGATACTATACGTGTAATTGGCATTGACCCAGGTTCTGTGACCACAGGCTGGGGTATTATTGAAGAAAAATCTGGGGTGGCGCGTCTTATAGACGCTGGAGCCATACAGAGCAAAGGCGGCAAGGAAAAAGATTTTTCTGTGCGCCTTGCCACTATTTTTCATGACTTATGCCAAATTATTGCCTGCCATAAGCCAACAGAAGCGGCGGTTGAACAGGTTTTTGCCGCGCAAAATGCGGCCACAGCCTTAAAACTTGGTCAGGCGCGGGGCGTAGCCATTGCGGCACTTGCAAGCTACAAACTGCCTATTACAGATTACGAGCCAACTTTGGTAAAAAAATCGCTGGTGGGAGTTGGCAGGGCAGAAAAATCCCAAGTGGACTTTATGGTGCGCCAAATTTTGGGCATTCCCAAAAGCGCCCATGCAGATTGGAAGGCTGACACAACAGATGCTCTTGGGGTGGCGCTTTGCCATTTAAGTATGCGGCGCTTTAAAGCATTAGCGAAGATTGACGGGAAAGCTAAAATGTCTTAAGATTTGGTTAAGGAGTAATGTATGACAACTACTACTTTTAATACACTTGGTTATTTTGAAAAGCTGAAGGCTGCAGGTTTAACAGAACAGCAAGCTAAAGCGCAAGTAGAAGTCATGGCTGAAGCGTTAGAGCAACATAATGACAGCGCTCTGCAAACCCTTGCAACAAAAGCAGACTTAGCGGACACAAAGCATGAAATCCTCAAGTGGATGTTAACTATATCTATTGGGCAAATAGCCTTCATCATTGCGGTGTTGGCATTAATACGTTAGTTTCCCTGCATACTACGAGATAAAAAAGCCTTGGAGCATCAAACTAAAGGCTTTTTTCTTTTACAACCCCATTAAATTTTTTTTGAAGGAGGGGATGGGGGTTTGGGGGAAGG
>CAZPTC010000168.1:0-5936 GCA_964589455.1 uncultured Desulfovibrionaceae bacterium
CTTCTGTTTTTTGTAAAGATATGCATTCTACACTATGCCCTGCTTCTTCTGCACCTTTTGTAAAGGCCTTTACAAGCTGCACTGTGTTTCCATTTTGGCGCCCGCCACTATCACAACAAGAATATTTTTCATAGTGAGTGCCTTGCTAAAATTATTGTTTTTAATATGGAAATTATTTTTTCCATTCCATTGCGTACTCTGCCTCACCTGTTGCAGGGTCAATCTGTTCATGGGTAATACAAAAGTCTTCTCTTTTGTAAAACTTTACAGCACGGATATTTTTTGCGTATACATGCAAGGAAAGAACAATATACTTTTTCTTTGCATACTCTACAAGTTTTTTTCCAATACCCTGAGACTGAGCGGATTGCTTTACAAAAATCCCTGCTATATAGGTATCTGTAAGACCCATAAAGCCGTAGATATTAAAGCCTTCTTCATAAACAAACACAGTAGCATGCGGTATTAAAGCCCGCACTTCACCATACTTGCTTTTCCAGTAGAGGGCAGGGATAAAGGGATGAGCAGAAATATTAGCCTCAAGCCATATTTCCATAACTGCATCTATATCGCGCTGCGTAAAGCCCCGTACCATACTTGCACCCATAAAGAAAAATTAAATACCCATCTCACTTAACTGACACGTTTAGGGTATTTTTTTTGGTAACAGGCAGATATATACTTACAATCTTTCGCCACACCAAATAGAATTCCCCCAAATAAAAGTATAAGTAAGGCTGGAGATAAAATAATGACAATCCATATCATTGCCCCGCCCGCAAATACAAGACTAGACATGAAACAGCCGTAAAAAAATGTCAGGAGTATTAATGGGTAATTTATTGTTCCAAGAAAATATATTTTAGGAAATATTATTCCAATATAGCAAATATACCCAACCAAAAAGGGAACTGTCATTAATGCATATTGAAACGCTCCCTCTTGAGGAGGTAGCCCTGCTTCACTGAAAAAGCCATGCGTCTCTCCAAAAGGTGTAACAACCATGTACAAATAGGCAAAAAAAAGACATGATACCATTATTGTAAGAACAGGGGCGTACTTTTTTAACACAAATATCTCCATTTAATCGTAGCACAGACAGTGCAAACTTTCTGTGAGCAGCAAAAACAGTGACAGTGTTTCCTTTTGGCCGCCCGCCACCTATAACAGCAAAAATATTTTATAGTGTTCCTGTAGTGTCAAGCTTTTCCCCAATAATATCTTGATAGCTATATGTTTGTTGGTGCGCTATACATTCTGCATACATTACCTTCATCACCCACTACATTTGTACAAAATATCCATCCACACTTTTCATAAAATGCAGTGTGATCTGTAATAAGGTAAAGATTTTGTATACCAAGCGCTCGTATATCATGCACAATAAAGGTTAACATATACCGTGCAATGCCTTGCTTGCGGTAGGCTTCTTCCACATACAGGGCGCACAGATTAGGGCTTAAGTCCTTTCTATTATGAAAATCGTTTTCTATAACACCCGCGCCAGCAACAATTTTCCCTTCTTTTCCAGTGAGCAGATACCATTGTGTAATACCATGCGGATTCGCTACACATTCTTCCATACTTTGTAAGTACGCCTGCTCTGCAATACCCCACTTTTGGGCAAACCACAAGGCTGCTTGTTTACAAAGTAGCGTGCATTCTCGTATTTTATTTATCTGCATACCTTTCAAAGCATGCTTCCTATTTAAATGTCGCCATTGCTTTTTTGTTCCATTGTATCGGTCACGAAAGCTGCTGTTTCAAATGTCTTTTTCAATCCAATGCTCTTCATGTCTGTTCCAGTACCCCATATATGTATAGTCACTATGGGCATTAAAATTAAGCTGATACATTCTAAAAGTAACAATAATATCTTTTGGCTGCCACTTTTCTTTATAGGAATAGCGATATACCATGCCAAGTTTTTTCATTACTGCGCCACTGTATGGATTATTGACATCATGTGTTGCTGTTATAAAAGGAAATTTTACTTCGCTCAGCTTGCTCACTACTGCCGCACACGCTTCTGTTGTAATGCCCCTATGCCAAAATTCTTTGCGTAAAGCATAGCCAAAGTCATTACTATCACCTATGCTATGGATATGGATATACCCTATAACGCGGGTATCTGCTTTTTGAGTAATGGCATAACAATACGCCAACTCCCTTTCATAGTGCGGAAAAATATTTTCATGTATGTACTTTTTCGCTTCAGCAAGTGTTTTAAGCGGAAACCACGGCAAAAAAGTATTTACTTTTTTATCACTATAGAGCAGTAGCACATCTTCAACATCGTTTTCTGTGAATTTCCGTAGAATAAGTCGTTCCGTTTCTATGAAAGGAGTATTTTCCTGTATCATGGTATATTTTGCCTAGAATATCAACTTTTTCCTGCTAACGCCAGTTTGTAAATATAAATGGTTGCTGGAAACTACCTATGGGCAACATACAGAAAATGGAGCGTATCTCCATTGTAATACTGGGTGAAAAATTCATCTTCTTTACTCATACCAATGCGTTCTGCCACTTTGACAGAGGCTGCATTGTCCGCCTTTATTATTGCATGCACGGTATCTTTATGCAAGCATTCAAAAGCATACCTTTTGCAAGCATAGGCAGCTTCTTGTGCATATCCGTTATGCCAAAATTTTTCTTTTAGTAAATAGCCGACTTCAAGCACTTCTGTATTCTTATACGGCTGCATGGTAAGGCCTGCCTGCCCTACCATTTCATTTGTAGCTTTTAATATGATTGCCCATAAACCAAATGCGTATTTTTTGTATCTTGCTCTTTGACGCTCAAGCCATACCTGAACATCATATTCTGAAAATTCATGTTCATAGGCATACATTACTTTAGGATTTTGCAAAATTTCGGCTAGATCTTGGAAATCACTTTGTACCATTTCTCTTAAAAACAGGCGCGGCGTCTCTAAAATCATGCATCTATCCTCTTCCAACACAAATCCAGATTAGCTGCGTAGACTTTTTTGCCAAAAATAAAGTAAGCTGCAATAAATTTTCTTTTTAACAACTCTTTAAAAAGAGGCAAGTGTAGCTGTTTTGTGTGGCAGTACTTTATTTCACACTATCGCTAAAACTTTTTAAATCACGCTTTACTTCATCTGGAAGCAGATTATATGGAATATTATCAATAGCGCCTTGCAGTGTGTATAAATGCACCAGGCAAATATTTGCATACTGCATTTTTAAGCGACAAAATGCCTCTTTACTGCCTATATGTGCCAGCTCCTCTGCGGAACTAATACCAATAGACGTGAGCTTTTTCTCCATTTCTTTTCCAATATTTTTCATAGATGTAAGCTTTGATATAGGAGATCTGCATTGCATGACACTTACCCTTCTTAGGTTGTTAAAGCAATCTCTACCCAGTTGCGATAGCGGGATGATAAATCCTCATCAATAGCACGCCAAGGCGCTACATCGTGCAAGGCACTTTCATTTTTAGAATTGCTCCACCATGTGCGCTTATGAAAAAGCACTTTTGCGCTGTCAAATAGGCTATAGATATTTTTCAGCACCTGCATAACAAGCGCTTCACCCGCTGCCTCAAATATATCCTCGCGCAAGGAGATAAAAAATCCACAGTCACCACCTGCTTTCACCTTATGGTGAATAAGGTCATTCTCAAAATAAAAATAAATATCAACGGTTTCTTTG
The DNA here is from genome assembly GCA_964589455.1 of uncultured Desulfovibrionaceae bacterium. Lineage (GTDB taxonomy): Bacteria > Desulfobacterota > Desulfovibrionia > Desulfovibrionales > Desulfovibrionaceae > CAZPTC01. Next base: position 3,684 of record CAZPTC010000168.1, read on the forward strand.
CGTTTATACGCGGAGTCAATGCTTGGGAATTCTGCGGTTATGGAACCAAAGCGAAAGGTATCATTATCAGGATATTGCCTGAAATTTTGGCAGATTGGCAAAAGAGATTCTTTGCTCCAACGTGGTCTGCCAAGCTTAATTTCTTCGCAATTTACCCATTGATCGCAGGCTATGCGGCCTTTTTTTATGTTTGTATAGGCCAGTAAAGGATTAACGGCGTCCATAAGTATGGGAAAGACGTTATCGTTTAACACGGTCAAATCACAATACTTCTTTCCAATAAAAAGATAATTATAATGCAACCTACTTAAAGACATTTTTTCACCACCTAGTATATCCCTTTGCGCAAGAAACTGCGTAGTAAGTATACATCTAAATTTGCAGCACCTCAACTGTTTTCATTGCAACTACATTGCAAGAACGGCATAAGCAAGCAAGTATCACAGCAGAATTTTTGGTTGCTGTTTTTCTTAGTATCAAAATAGTATCGGGACAAATGAGGCTTTTATCCATTTGACATAGTTAAAAAATAATTCCAAGCGTAACAAATAGTACATTCATGCTTATGTGCATGATTGTTCCAAGTAGCAACCCTTTTGAGCGAATAGCAATACCACCAAAGTATATGCCTCCCAAAGAAAACAAAAGACATATTGGTATAGAAAAACCCAAAGGGTAATGGTATAACCCAAATACCAGTGACATCAAAATCAGTCCGAACTTTTCACCACATAGTTGAATGGTTCGACCTAGTATATACCCCCTCCATAACAGCTCTTCCAAAACCGAGTTGACAACCGCAAACACAAGCCCAGCAAATACAACAGAAACCGAAATCTGTCTTACAAAAAAAAGAACCCCAGCGCATCCTAAACAAAAAATTGAGAATACAATGCAAACTCTTCGTACATTATCCTTTACACCGTACCAGATACACGGCATTCGGATACTGGATTTTGTGTTTCCAAAGCGAAAAGCGTATATATTTTGCGGTTCCAAAAATAACCATATTAAGAAAGGAAGTAAATATCCTAACAAAGCCAAACGTGATAAAACAACAGCCCATAATGAATCTACGCTATACTTTTGCGTAATTACATCCAGCCCATCCAAGGCATATTTCCACAATAAAAATCCAGCTAAAAACGCCAAAATTAATTTCAAAAAGGTAGCTATTGTATTCTTTTTATAACACATGAGCAACCTCCCATATTTGAGCTGAATATAATTTTTCTCCCACCAACATCCTTTGTCAAAAAACTATTTTATGCGTATAATATTGAGTTCCGTTCATTTCCAGCAGACACAGCGCCACATCAAACAGAACAAAAACCGCCCACCCATAACGGGCAGGCGGCATATTCTATTCCCACTCAATAGTGCTAGGTGGCTTGGAAGAAATATCGTACACAACACGGTTTACGCCCTTAACTTCGTTAATAATGCGGCTGGAAATAGCTTCCAGCACTTCGCTTGGCAGGCGTGCCCAGTCTGCTGTCATGGCGTCTACACTGTCTACAATGCGCAAGGCAATAACGCTTTCATATGTTCTGCCATCGCCCATTACACCCACAGTTTTTAGGGGCAAAAGAACCGCAAAACCCTGCCATACCTTGCGGTACCAGCCTGTTCTGCGCAGTTCTTCCTGCACTATTGCGTCTGCATTGCGCAGCACTTCTAACCTTTCTGGCGTTATTTCCCCAATTATCCGTATGGCTAAACCGGGGCCAGGGAAGGGGTGACGCCACAAAATACTATCCGCTATGCCAAGCTGCGCGCCAACTTTGCGCACTTCGTCTTTAAACAGCTCCCGTAGCGGCTCAATAAGCTTCATATTCATCTTTTCTGGCAAGCCGCCTACATTGTGGTGGCTTTTTATAACCGCGCTTGGCCCTTTGTGCGAAACAGATTCTATTACATCCGGGTACAGAGTGCCTTGCGCCAGAAATTCCACCGGAACACCCGTGGCTTTTATTTTCTGCGCCTCTTCGTCAAACACCTCAATAAAAGTATGCCCGATAATTTTTCGCTTTTGCTCCGGATCTTCCACGCCCTTCAGCTTATCCAGAAAAATAGACGCCGCAGGCACCAGCTTTAAATTCAAGCGGAAATGCGCCTGCAAAAAGCCCACCACTTCCTCAGCTTCGCCCTTGCGCAAAACCCCGTTATCCACAAAAATACAGTGCAGCCTGTCCCCAATGGCCTTATGCAAAAGCACAGCCACAACCGTGGAATCTACCCCGCCGGAAAGCC
>CAZPTC010000169.1:0-5904 GCA_964589455.1 uncultured Desulfovibrionaceae bacterium
CAAATCCCGTCTCCCGCTCCATTACAGACACAAGCCTTTGCGAGTAAAATCGTAAGGGCTTTTTGTATTAATCATCCATTTTTTAAAGCGTTTCACTTCAGCAAAGCTTTTCCTCTTGAAACAATCTGAATTCTATAGTATTCTTACGTTAAAAAGATGGCTAAAGTGAAAGTCTCTATTTAAAAAACGAGTTGACAAGCAGAAAGACTACCAATACCTTTAAAGAGCTAAGGCTGACTGTCTGATTGCATACGCCAATCAGGCAAGAATGCCCTATACATGGAGAATTAGGTGAAAAATGTGAATGAAGTTCGCTTACTCAAAGACAAAATACTCTCAGGGGCTTGCATAAACCGCAGCGAAGCACTGTATTTACAATCTGCCCCATTAGAAGAGCTGTGCGCAGCAGCAGATGAAATCCGCACCCATTACTGTGGAACCCGTTTTGATATGTGTACCATTGTCAATGGAAAATGCGGCAAATGTTCAGAAGACTGCAAATATTGCGCCCAAAGCGCGCATTATCAAACAGCCTGCGCAGAAACATACCCGCTTTTATCTACAGCCCAGCTTGTTGAGCAGGCAAAAAAAGATGCCAGCCAAGGTACACTGCGTTATTCTATTGTGACATCAGGCAAGCAGCTTTCCCAACAAGAGTTAGAACAGGCTTGTGAGAGCATCCGTGCAATCCGCAAAGAAGTGGGTATCCATGTATGTGTTTCTTTTGGCCTTTTATCTGAAGCGCAGTTTGCCACACTAAAAGAAGCTGGGGTATCGCGTGTGCATTGTAACTTAGAAACATCCGAGCATTACTTCCCGCATATATGCACCACACACACATGGCAGCAAAAAGTAGAAACCCTGAAGAATGCGCAACGTGCCGGGCTGGAAATTTGTTCTGGTGGGATTATGGGGCTTGGGGAAACAGTAGAGGATAGGGTTGATATGGCAATATCTTTGCGAGATCTGGGGGTAAAGTCCATACCAGTAAATTTACTCAACCCCATTCCTGGCACCCCCTGCGAGCATAACACCATTCTCACAGAGCCTGAACTGCGGCGCATTATCGCCATATTCCGCTTTTTAATCCCCGATGCTTTTATACGCCTTGCAGGAGGGCGTGGTTTACTGCAAGATACAGGGGAAGCCTGCTTTAAAAGCGGCGCCAATGCGGTCATAAGTGGCGATATGCTCACAACATCCGGCTATAGCATAGAAACGGATATGGCACTTATGAAAAAATTAGGGTATACAGTGAAGTTATAAAGAAACCCAGCGCCTTAGGAAGAATGCAAAATTTTACTTGCTATTTTCCCATTAAATCTGAACCATTACACTTAGGAGGGAACAATGATTAAAATAATCCAGAGCAGCACAATGGGCAAGAGCAACAAAGGCTGGCTGAAAAGCACATTCCATTTTTCCTTTGCAGAGTATTATAATCCAGATAACATGCAGTTTGGGAAACTGCGCGTGGTGAATGATGATACAGTTGCCCCGCAAAACGGCTTTGACACCCATTCTCACAAGAATATGGAAATAATCAGCTATGTGGTACATGGCGCGCTTACCCACCAGGACAGCATGGGCAATAAGCGGGAACTTACCCGCGGGCAAGTGCAGTACATGAGTGCAGGAACAGGCGTTGCCCACAGTGAGCATAATGTAGGCAAAGACAACCTGCGCTTTTTACAGATATGGATTGTGCCAGATAAAAACGAGCACACCCCGCAATACGGCGACCACTGCTTTGCCTGGGAAGAACGGGAACACAAGTGGCTGCAAATAGCCTCTGGCAAGGCAGGCAAAGCCCCCATAACCATACACCAGGACGCAGAAATTTTTGTTATATACATGGATGCAGGGGAAGAACAAACCTACGCATTAGCGAGTGGGCGTATGGCATACCTTATACAGATTGAAGGCAATGGCACAATTAACGGCCAGGCGCTTAACGAAAAGGACGCCGCAGAAATACGCCAGGAGCCAGGCATTACCTTAAAGGCAATACGCCCTTCCCATTATATTGTGTTTGATGTAGCGGAATAAAGCGCTCTATACGCCACCTCAGCCTGCCCAATACAAGGCTTGCCCTACAATTCTGCCCTGCCCTACCCCATGAGCACCATGCGGTACCCTACTCCCATGTGGGTTTGGAAGTACTGGGGGCCATTATCGCCTTCTATTTTTTTGCGCAGGGAGGCCATAAACACCCGCACATGCGAATTTTCGCCATCTGTGCTTCTGCCCCACAATTCCTTAAAAAGGAATTGGTGTGTCAGCACCTTGCCTGCATGTTTTGCCAGAAGGCAAAGCAATTTATACTCCATAGGTGTAAGGTGCAACTCTTGTGTATGCGTACCTTTATCCAAAAAGGCCTGCCCTGCTGCGTAGTCAATACATAATTCCCCATTGCGGAAAAGGCTGTCTGCATCAGGCGCGGCATCTGTATTACTGCGGGCACGGCGCAAGGCTGCACGCAAGCGTGCCATAAGTTCATCCACACTGAAGGGCTTTGTTATATAGTCATCTGCGCCTGCATCAAAGGCCTCAATTTTGTCTTTATCTTCATCTCTGGCACTTACCACCATAATAGGAACAAGTGACCATGAACGGATTTTTTTGAGAATATCCATACCGTCCATATCTGGCAGGCCTAAGTCCAGCAAAATAACATCCGGCTTATAGGAAAGGGCTTCCTGAATGGAGCTTGTCCCTGTCTGGGCGCTGCGGCAGGCATAGCCATTTATTTCCAGCGCGGTTAATAAAAGGTTATGCACGGCTTTATCGTCTTCCACTACAAGCACAAGGGGTACATGCGCAGCATGGGGCGTGTGGGGATTATTCATGGGGAACCTTTGCCGCTGGCAGAGTAAAAATAAAACGGCTGCCATGGGGCACAGCGTCTTCCACCCATATTTGCCCCCCATGCGCAGTGATAATGGATTTGCATAAAGAAAGACCCAGACCCAAACCACGGCGGCTGTCTGCGCCATTTTGCGCTACAGTAAAAAACATGTCAAATAAGTGCGCCTTATCTGCATCTGGTATGCCATTCCCATTATCTTCTACAGAAACAACAATATCAGATTTTTCATGCGCTGCGCTGATAGTAATGGTTGAGCCAGCAGGCGTGTATTTAATGGCATTATCTACCATATTGACAATAACTTGCATAATAAGGCGTACATCCATACGCGCAAGTAAAATATCATCTGCAAGTTGTACATGCAGCGTGTGTTCTTCACTTTTACGGCTTATATGGCGCAAGGCTTCCTGTATACAATCTGCTACCAGCTCTGGCTCCATACGCAGTTGTAAAGAACCATCTTCCAGACGTGTTACAGATAAAATATTCTCAACAAGACTGGTAAGCCATGCAGAGTCATCATAAATATCTGTATACAAACGCTGCCGTGTTTCTGGCGCAAGCTCCTGCCCATTGACGCATAACAAGTGCGCATTGCCGGAAATACTGGTAAGGGGGGTGCGTAAATCGTGCGAAATGGCACGCAATAAATTGGCGCGCAAAGACTCCTGCTTGGCCTTTAAAAACGCGGTATCCTTGCTTTCTCGTATGCGTTCTTTTTCCAATGCAAGGGCACTTTCTCCAAGTACAGAAACAAAAAGGCTTTTTTCAAAACTATCAAGTGGCGTATTCTCCACCACAACAGCCGCCACACCCAAGGCTGAATCCTGTGTGCGTATGCACAAATACTGGCACTTGGCACCAGACAATGTACTTGTGCCAGCACCAGCCTGCTTGCGGTTTATAAGACACCATTGCGCAACAGCACGCTCTTCTTTATTGGTGTACATGTCTGCCCCTTGCACCTGCGATGCATGGGCTGTGACAACAGGCACCCCTAATGTACCTTCTACAGCAGGGTACACAATAACACTTCTGCCTAAAAGGTGCATAAGCTGGCGGCCAGTTTCGCATAAAATTTCCCGCGAATCCCGTGCACCTTGCAGTTTTTGGCTTGTCTCAAGCAAAAGGGTGGTGCGGTACGCCCATTGGGAAGCCAGGCTTTTTTGCTGCTGAAGGCGTTTTGTCATGGTGCTTATAACCCCAGAAGCAAGCAGCATAACGCCAAATGTGATAAAATGCGTGGGGTTATTCACATGGAAGCTAAGGCGCGGCTCAGTAAAAAAGAAGTTAAAGGCAAGCACACTGCACAGCACATATAACGCGCTGAACAAAAGGCCGCTTGTGCGCATGGCAGAAAGCAATACCCCCAGCATATAGGCCATAATAATGGTAGATTCACTAAACTGGAGGGTATGGAAAAAAATACCCATACCCGTGCTCAGGGTAAGAAAAGCCGCACCCCACGCCACATCCTGCCAGGAAAAATGGAAGGGGTTAAAGGGCTTGGATTCTGTTTTTGGCGGTGCGCCTGTTTCCCGCAACTGGTTGGGAATAACGTATACGTCAAGGTCTGGGGCTAACAGAGTGAGCTGGTCAATAAAGTTGGGCTTGCGGAAAAACCCCATACCACCTGCACCTGGCCGGCCAATGGCTATTTTGGAAATACCACAGGCTTTGGCAAATTCTGCCACATGCCAGGGTACATCGTCCCCTTCTACAGAGGCAAGGTTAGCCCCCAATTCTTTTGCAAGGCGGGCATTGGCTTCTAAGCGCGCCTTGTTTTCCGGGGACATACTGGCAGATGTTTCTACATACAGCGCAGTAAGCTTCCCGTGAAAAGCCTCTGCCATGCGGGCGGCTGTGCGTATAACCTTGGCATTGGAGGGGGAGCTGGAAAGGCATACAAGCAAGTGTTCATTGGTGAAATAGTCACTGCGCCGTTGCAGGGTTTTGTTTTTATCCACTGTACGGCTTATAATATCTGCCGCACGACGCAACGCAATTTCACGCAAAGCCACCAAATTTTCTTTAAGGAAAAAATTGGCCATAGCTTTTCTGGCCTGTTCCGGCCTGTATATTTTCCCTTGTTCCAAGCGGGTGAGCAGTTCATCTGGCTCTATATCTACCACTTCTACATGGTCTGCGCTGTCAAATACTTTATCTGGTACACGCTCCCGCACAGTGATGCCTGTAATAGACTCCACCACATCATTCAGGCTTTCTACATGCTGCACATTGACAGTTGTGTATACATCAATGCCATAGCGCAAAAGCTCCTGTATATCCTGGTAGCGCTTTACATGGCGGCAACCATTTGCCCCATTGGGCCCTATTGCCCCTTTTGTATTGGTATGGGCCATTTCATCTACAAGAATAAGCTGGGGCTTGCGCTGTATGGCAGCATCCAGATCAAATTCCTCTAACACTGTGCCATGATACGGCACAGGCAAAGTGGGCAGTATTTCCAAGCCATCCAGCAAAGCCTGGGTTTCGGGGCGGGTGTGGGGTTCAATATACCCCACCACCACATCCACCCCGGCCTTTCTGGCGCTATGGGCGGCTGCAAGCATGGCGTAGGTTTTGCCTACCCCTGCTGCGTACCCAAAGAATATTTTAAGGGAACCGGTTTGCCCGGTTGCTGCCTCGTACTCCATTGTACGGGGATTTTCAGCAAATTCTTGCGCCGCCATGCGTGTATTCCTTATTCAGCAGCACTGTGCAGTTGCAAAGCGCGGGCTATATCCATATTCACTTTCAGCACATGCACGGTTTCCCCGCCTGCTATGCCCGCCCACTTACCCGTGGTATGCCGCGTTATAATAGCATCCAGCTCTTCCTTTGACAAGCCAGTGTGCTGCATAAGCGCCGGTATCTGCACCCTTGCAGAGGCAGGGGAAATGTGTGGGTCTAAACCAGAGCCGGAGGCTGTAAGCAGGTCTGCCGGTATATCCTGCGCCTTTACTGTGGGGTTGGCCGCCAAAAAAGCCTGCATATCTGCTGTTACACGCTCTGCCAAGGCAGGATTGCTTGCG
>CAZPTC010000170.1:0-5867 GCA_964589455.1 uncultured Desulfovibrionaceae bacterium
TCTTCCCCCAACCCCCCATCCCCTCCACCAAAAAACGTTTCACCTGGAAGAAAGTGGTCACTTTTCTTGTGGGGTAAATGCGCGTTGCAGACAATATCTATGAAAACCAGCATGGTATATGGAATAGTTGCGAGGAGTAGGCGAAATTTTTTTCGCCGTCACAACAAAGCAAGCGTGTCTTTTGAAAATTATCGCAATTTGTTGCTAAAATTTTCGGATATGCTCTAGATGACGCTGGGTGCCATGACAAAAACTGTTCCCATACTTATGGGCGAAGATATTTTTTTCCCACCTGCAGATGACGCAAAGCCGTCTGGCCTTGTGGCTATTGGGGGCGACTTATCGCCAGAACGCCTTGTTGCCGCGTATGCTTCCGGCCTTTTTCCCTGGTATTCTGAAGGCGAACCCATTCTCTGGTGGTCACCAGATCCGCGCTTTGTACTGCTGCCAAAAGAACTGCATATTTCACACAGCATGCGCAAGTTTTTGAAAAAGGAACAATATTCCTGCACACTGGACAAAGCCTTCCCAGAAGTTATTACTTCCTGCGCCGCCATGCCGCGGCCAGGGCAAAATGGCACCTGGATTGTGCCAGAAATGGTGCAGGCCTATACAGCTTTGCACCATCTGGGTCTTGCCCACTCTGTAGAAGTATGGGAAAATGGCACACTTGTGGGCGGCCTGTACGGGGTAGCACTTGGCCGCGCATTCTTTGGCGAATCTATGTTCCATACCCGCCCGAATGCCTCTAAAGTGGCCTTTGTGGCCCTTGTCACCATGCTGCGGGAACAGGGCTTTTTAGTGCTGGACTGCCAGCAGGAAACCCCGCATGTAAAAGCTTTTGGCGCGCGTATGCTGCCCAGAGCAGAATTTTTGCGAATTCTGCATGAGGCAATGGAATAAGATTGTCCATTGGCAAAACTCCTTGCTTTCACACTTGCCACATAACCTCATATTAATCCTAACCATATAAAAAAGCAAGGCAAAAATTTGCCTTGCTTTTTTTCTCTCCTTACGCGCTCCTTACACTCTGCGTACAGAGCAAAGGCTTAAGCCAAGGGACGCCACCATGCCTATAAGGGGCAGAATTTGGGTATAGGGCGCAGGTGTAAAGGAAGAGATTAACCCCAAAATACCGCCTGTGGCAACGGCCGCCATCCACAAGTTTTTATTGAGGCTACGCTTGGGGTACACAAGAATAGCCACTGCCAGAGGGGGCACAATGCCTGGCGCATAAATGGCATAGGCGGTTAATAACAGCCCAATAACATTGGGCAACTGAGTAGCAACAAGCACAGCGAGCACGCCAAAAATAACAATAAAAAGGCGGGTGCGCTTAATATTTGGGGTATGTTTGGGGAAAAAGAGGGGCCAGATATCGTTTTCTATTATGGAAGCTGCGCTCATAAGGCAGGTATCTGCAGAGGAAAGCAAGGCAGAAAAAAGGCCAAGGCCAAGCAAAAGGGCAAGCAAAAGAGGCAAATTGTGGATAATGCGGGAAAAAACGGGGCCAGAGCCGCTTAAGGCGCCAAGAATACCCAAAAAGGTAATGGACAGGCTGAAGAAAAACAGGCCAATAGCGGCATATCTGGCGGCTTTTTTGGCATGGCTGGCGTCTTTGGCACACAGGGCACGGGAAAAAATATCCGGCCCAATAAAGAATGGCCCCCCTACCACAAACAAAAGGTAGACAAGGTCTAATGGCTGGAATGCATCACTGAAAAGCGTGATGCTGGAGGAAAGAATGGGTAAATTTGTGGGGTCGCTCCATAAAAGGAAGGCAAGGGCAGCCAGCACACTGCCAAAAAGAATGAGTAGCTGGATAAGGTCTGTGCGAATAACAGAAAGTTGCCCGCCAAGGCAGGTATACACAATAATAACCCCAGCAAGAAAAACCAATAAGGGGGTTCCCAGCCACAGATACGTTGCCTCGCCAAGGTTTGGGGTAAGAAGGGCAATAAGCACCTGGTGCAAGGCTGTAAATTGGGCAGCAATAACCCCTATCCAGGAAGCGGCAATAAGCAGGCCACAAAGAGCAGCCGCCTGTTTTCCTACCACGCGCCCCGCTACATCGGGCAATGTATAGGCATTGAGGTTACGTACCCGCCCAGTAAGAAAAATACTTTGAAGAAAAAGGCCAATAGAACCCACACCAAGCCACCAGAAAGCCGCAAAACCAATGCGGCCTGCATTATCCATAGCGCCAATAGTGGCAGAACCACCAAGCATGGAGGCTAAAAGAGAAAAGGTAATAAGTTTCCAATGTTGGGCAGCACCTGCTACCACAAAATCTTTATAATCAGTAATGCGCTTTTTGTGAACAAGGCCAAGAAAAAGAAGCACGCAAACATAGAGAATGCATACAAGAGCAATTGAAGACATGATAAATCCTGTAAGGCTGGGAGGAAAAGTAAGAAGCTTTTCCGGAAGCAACGCTCTATTACAGCGTAAAAGCGAATAATAACGAAACTAGCTGGGAAAAGAGAACCTAAAAATAAGGATGAACAAACACACGCAATTAAGAGGAAGAGGGAAGAAGAAATGGGGCAAGTTTCTCGGCGTAGGCTTCTCCTAAGTAATGGATTTCATTTTCAGAAAGCAGACCCAAGGCAAGCGCAAGCACAGTCCATAGATGTAAGGGCGTGTAGGGGGCTTTATGGATTTCTGCTAAATCATGTATTTGCGAATGGCAATTATGGCAGGGGGTGATAACATGGCTTGCACCTGTACGCAAAATTTGCTCATGCTTCACACGGCCAAAAACGTGACGCGCTTTTGTATAGCCAGATTGTAAATAGCCCCCACCGCCACCGCAGCAATAATTTGCGCTGCGGTTTGGTGTCATTTCCAAAATATGTTCTTCCCCCACACAGGCAGCCAAGGTATAGCGTATATCATCTGCCGCAGCATCGCCAAGGCCTTTGCGCACAAGCTGGCAGGGGTCCTGCACAGTAAAGGTTAGGCCCAGCTCTTTATTCCACGCGCTACTCGGCTTCAGTTTGCCCTCGCGTATAAGGCGTGCATAAAGACTGACAACTGTATCAATTTTAAAAGAAGGGGTTATCCCAAAGCGCTGCATCCCGACCCGGAATGCGTAAAGTTCGTGGCCTCATTCCGTATTCAGCCACACAGAAGACTTTAGCCGCTCAACAGCCTGCACTTTATTGCGCACAATGCGCTCCCAGTTTTCTTCATCTGCGGCAAAAAGGCAGTAGTTTTCCGCTGCCCAGCCCGCGTCAGAATATGTCCAGTCTACGCCAGCTTTTTGCAGAATTTTCCATAATGGGGGCATTTCTTCCGGCTCTGTTACTGGCTCGCGGGAATTTTGGTTTAAAAAGTAGTACGCGCCCTCTTTGTTAACAGGCGCCACAAGATTTTCCATACCCTGCTGGTTTTCCTGCACTTCTGCAAGTACATCTTCCACCACAAAGGTAAAATCTTCCGGGGTAGCACCCATAGCGCTGTTACTGGGGTTTTTTAACGCCGCGTCGCAGGAGTTAAGAATACCGCGCGGGCGCATTTCGCGGGGCCAAGCCTGACGCGCGTAATACACAAGCTGCGGGATATTAATCTGCATGGGGCAGTTGTGCATACAGCGCATACAAAGGGTACACTGCCATACCCAGGGGCTTGTGGTCACTTCTTCATCCATGCCAAGAGAGGCAAGGCGCAGAAATTTGCGTGGGTCCATATCTTCCAGGCCAGTAGCAGGGCAGGACGCAGAACATGCCCCGCATGCAAGGCACAGGGAAAGATTGCCGCCTTCTGGCAACAAAGCGGCTACGCGGTCTTTAAAGGAGCGAAATGGAGCTTCTGTTGCATCTGGCGCGCTGGCGGGCACACCGTGTTCTTGGAGTATGTTGCTCATAAAAAAGTAGGGGGCTAAAGTTCTGTGCAGAATCTGCCCGCTGGGGCAGTAAACTAGTTTTGTTGGTTAAGCCGCGAAAGCTTGCGCGGTTTGCGGATAGAGCGGAAGAAAATGAGAGAAAATACCCACCAGATAACAAGCACGGCTAACACACCCACAAGGTAGCCACTGACAACATCAAACGGGAAATGCTTGCCCATATACACGCGCGACCAACCCACCATAAGCGGAAAAAGGAATATCCACGGGCTTAAGCGGCGGAAAAGCAGGGCTAGCACTGTGGCAATGGCCATAGAATTAGCCGCATGGGAAGACGGGAAGGAAGAACCACGGGTAACAGGTTCACTGGGCAAAGGCATGAGAGGCTCAGAAACAGGCATGTGTGCAGGGTCTGGGGCAGTAAAGGGAGTTTCTTCCGCATTGGCGTTCTGTGTGCCTTCTGCGGAGGCAGCTTCTGCAGTTTCTGTGGTGGTTTCTAAAGCTTTTTGGTTTTCTGGGTCACCTGTCTGTACACTGTGCAAGAGCGGCTGCTGTACAGGCGTAAGAGTATCTGCAGCAAACAGCATACCTTCTGGCTGAGTGCCAGGTAAGGCTTCTGGTAAGGCTTCAGTCTGAAGAGGGGGTACACCAGAACCAATCATACTTTGCGCATTCTGCTCTGCAGGCAATGGGGGCACTGGGCTTTCCTGTGCACTGGCTTGCGGTATAACTGCCTGCTCTGGCATAGGCGGGCTTATACGGTACCACATGCCATCCACAAAATAATGTGTGCCAAGCAGACTTTGGTGGGGGCGTATACGGCCGGAAAGGTCTTTAAAAAGGTTGCACGTCATATCTGCCAAGCCAACAGAAAGGCCAATAAACATCACAAGCACAACCGTGCGCCACAGGGCTTCACCATACTGACGCTGGCAATACACTACATAGCCTGTAATAAATGCAAGAAGGGCCACCCATAAGAGTAAAGACTGCGAAAAAATGGGGAGCAGAACATCTAAAAAAGGGGCGCGTAGATAGTGGTTAAAAAGCCAAAAAATGGAAGCATCTATCTGGGCAAGATAACTGAGCATGGGGGTCTCATGGGTAATAGTTAATCTAAAATATACTGGGTGGGGTTGGTGGCTACGCCACTAAGGCGCACTTCATAGTGCACATGGGGGCCTGTTGCGCGGCCAGTGCGGCCAACATAGCCAATAAGCTCGCCACGTTTAATCTGCTGGCCTTCTGCCACAGCCGCGCGTTGCATGTGCCCGTACTTGGTTACAAGGCCACCGCCGTGTTTAATCTCTACAGAAATGCCATACGCCCCATCATTGCCAGATTGCTGCACAACACCATTAGCGGTGGCGTAAATGGGCGTGCCCATTTTGGCGCTTATATCCATACCCGTATGGGTTTCCCAACGGCCAGTAAAGGGGGAAGGCCGCGTGCCAAATGTAGATGTAACAAAACCTTCAATAGGCCAGATAGAGGGAATAGCAGCCAAAATGGCCTTATTTTCCCGCATGGTAAGCAAAATTTCTTGCTGGCGCACTTCTTCCAGCCGCACTTCTTCTGCCAATGACTTGAGAAACTGGCGCATCTTCCGGGCAGCTAAGTCTTGCCTGTGCAGGGGGATATACCCAAGACCCTGCTCCACTGTGCCAGCATTGGAACCAACAGAGGCCGTCATACCGGGCTCTGCGCTAAAAGCGGCGTTAAGGCCTGGGCCACCAGTGCCTGTGTTTGGCATTTCTGGATCCATGTCCATCATAAGGCGCAGTTTTGTATCAAACTGCTGCACACGCATAAGGTCTTCCCGTATGATGGAAAGGTCGGAAAGCATAAGTGTTATTTGGCTTTGCCGCTCATCAAGGGCACGCTCTGTTTCCACAAGGCGTCCCTCAAGGGATTTAGACTTGCCATAATATTCCCACAAGAAAACATTACCAGCCAAAAGACCAAAAAAAAGCAAGGCTAACAGTAAAATAAACCAGCCATGTATGTGTGCATTACGGGA
>CAZPTC010000171.1:0-5863 GCA_964589455.1 uncultured Desulfovibrionaceae bacterium
TGGAGGTAAGGCTGGGCATAATACACTGGTAGTCTGCCACAATCATTTCCACGGCACCGGTTACAATGGCAAGCTCTGTCATAAGGTGGTTACCGGCAAGGGGAATGCCCTGGCGCATAAGCACTTCATTACCTGTGCAGCAAAGACCGGCAAGGTTGATGCCAGTGGCACCTGCGGCTTTGGCTTTGGCAATCATGGCGGGGTCACGCACGGCTGCAAGAATCATTTCCGAAACAACGGGGCTGTGGCCATGCACAAGAATATTGACCTGATCTTTTTTCAGGGCACCAAGGTTAACTTTGCTAGCCTTGGGGGTGGGGGTGCCAAAAATAATATCGGAGGCTTCTGTGCCAATCATAGAGCCGCCCCAGCCATCGCTTAAGGCCACACGGGCAGCGTGCAGGGTAAGGGTAATGGGGTCACAGTCTACACCCATGTGGGTGCGGTGCATCATTTCCACCACTTCTCTGTCTATGCCGCGGGGGGCAACACCTAAATTTTCTAAAAGCTCCAGGCGCTGCTTGGGCAAGCGCTTGAGAAAAGACAGGGATTTATTGTTGGAGCTGTAGTCTGCAAAAAAGCGGTCAGATAAAGCAAGAGCCAGATCTTGGGCAGATTTCCCTTCTGTGGCAATGCCAAGCTCAGTGCAGATACTACGCAGCTTGCCTTCATCTTTAATGCTGTAGTCTTTGGTTTCCCCTGTACCAATGGCATGCAAAACTTCTACAATATCGCGGCCATGATCAGAGTGGGAGGCAGCGCCGGCGGCAACAAAGCGGCCAAAATTACGCGCAACTGTAAGGTCTGCATCTGCACCACACACACCAAGCGGCTTGCCAGATTTCTCACTGATACGGCATGGCCCCATGATACACTTAGAGCAGCTAAGGCCTTGTTCGCAAAATGTACAGAAAGGGGTTTGGGATTCAAGCCTGTCCCATACAGTGTTTATGTGTTCTTCCTTTGCCTTGCGGATAAGGGCATGGGTTTCTGGCCATACGGAAAGCTCTTCAATAGATCGTTGTTCTTTTGCCATGGTATTACCTCCTCTAGGGATAAATGCAGCAAAACTGTTTGGAACCTTTTTAGCACATTCTGTAAACCTTGGCTAGTGGGTGAGAAAATGGGAGTTTTAGAGAAGAAAACGAATGTGCGGCATAGAAATTTTTTGCAGACAAAAAATTTCTATGCCGCACAGGTGTTACAGCCTTGGCAAGTCTAAAGCCCAGCGATAAAGTTTCTGAGAGTGTCGTAAAGCTGTTTTGCAACATCGGGGTGTTGCTTTATCACATTGTTGAGCTGGAAGGGGTCAGTTTTACGGTTATACAGCTCGTCAGATTCCGGCAGAGCAGCGGTACTTTGGGGAGTACATGTCCATTGGTCTGCACCGTCTGTAGTGGCATCTTTTAAAAGCTGCTTATGGATTTCATTTTGTACAGCCGCGCCACCAAATACACCTTTTTCGTCTATATTATACATGGCGTAGGCAGCCTCTACCGCATTGACAGAGTCATTAAGCCAATGGATATACGACCAGTCTTCTGTAAAAATGGCCCAGGAGAAGTTATAATACCCAGCAATGGCAAAGTCCCGCAGTTTAGATACCTCGCCACGCACAAGAGGCAAAAGCGATTTACCCTGCATATCTGGGTGTACACCTATACCAAGCCAATCGCACACTGTTGGGGCCACATCCACAGATTGCACAAATGCAGGGATACGCTGGCCGGCTTTAACACCGGGGGCACGCAGCATCATAGGGGCGTGGGCAAGCTCTTCATAAGGCCAAGGGCGACATTTGCGCATAATACCGTGGCCATGTTCGCCATTACCCATAGGCTCACCGTGGTCAGAAACCACCATAAAAAGAGTGTTTTCTTCCAAGCCAAGGCGGCGTACAGCGTCCATCATATTGCCAAGCTGGGTATCACAGTGGGTCACTTTTTCAGCGTAAAGCATACGCACATGGTTAAGTTCCGCTTCATTATAATAAAGATTTACTTCCCCTGTCAAAGGTAAAAAGACGTCTGGCCCTTCATAATCCGGGTCATACGGGCATTTTTTGTCTGGGTCGTATACAGAAGCGGGATCCCAAGGCTCATGTGGGTCAAAGCTGTCTATCCAGAGGAAAAACTGCTTGTTGCGGTCTACCTGCTCTAAATATTCAATAGCTTTAGACATAACAACCACAACGTGTTGGTCATTTTCAGAACGCCAATACTGACGCTCTTTTAAGTAGCAAGAGGTTTCGTGCAAGACAACTTGAAGCATGGAGCGTTCTTCATCTGTTTTGCAATCCTGGGTACGTTTGGTATGGAAATCTTCTGGTTTATAGTGATACAGTGGGTCAGTGGCATAAAACTCATGGTCTATTTCATGGCCGTGTATAAACCATACTTTGTCAAAGCCGCGCGTATAGCCAAACTTGGGCAAGCGCTGGGGGGCAGAGTCAAATACCATGCAAGTATCTATGGGGCGGCCCCAGCAAAGGTCTGCAATGGTAGTATCTTCCATAGAAAGGGGTATCCAGCCGCCGTGGGGCAAGGTGTAACGGCCAGTGTGCATGGCACGGCGGCAAGGTATGGTGGGCAGGCCTTCAATATAGCAGTTTTCAAACACTACACCTTCGCGGGCAAATCGCTCAAAATTCGGGGTCTTAATCCAGGTATTCCCGTAGCAGGAGAGATAATTAAATTGCAGGGAATCAAACATCACCACAAGCGCGTTTTTAATCATAGCGTCCTCTCTTGTATTGTTCTAACACACAAAAAATATTTACCCATAAAAACAAATGAATATACTTGGCAAGCAAAACCGCAAGCCACGTGTAAACACTTGTCCTTAGTATGCCACGGCATACCCCGGATGTAAAGTTCCTGCAAAAAACTACGCATACGCTGCGTGCAGGAAAGATTGAAAAAAATAATCACCTTGCCCACTTTTTATAATAACGCTATTTTTACAAGCCTCCTTAAAGCTGCGCGAAGTCAAGCCCCGCAAAAGGAGGATAGTACTTGAGAAAAAGTATTATTCGCGCCGCTATTGTGGCGATTATTATCCTTCTTTGTTTACTGCTTAAAAGCAGCAAACCTTAGGTAATGGTCGACCCCGGTAGTGGAACGAACACTACCGGGGTCAGTTTCTTAAACCGAAAATGGCTTTAGGAGGCTGAGGGCATCGCGCGGGGGTCAGGGTGCTGATAACACCTTGGCCCTTTCCCTATTAACCTCGCACAGATACAATAAAATGATTCCCCATACCTGTCAAGAAGCCTCACAAGCCCAGTAAAGCCCCTTCCTGCAACTTGCGTTTTACAAAGCAAGCAGATAGAATACCAAAAAGTTTCATGTTTTGCGAAAAAGAATAGAAGGGAAAAAATATGCCCATACGCAAAAGTTTGCTGCAATTTGTGTTTTCTGGCTCCAGTATGCGCCGCTGGAATGATAAGCTGCGGCCTGTAGAACTGTACGAGGTAGACAAGCAAGCGCATAAAATGATTGCTGCCTTTTTGCTTTTAGAGCTGCAGGCCTCCAACCTGACGCCTGCAGAAAAGTTGCGCATAGGGCAGGAGGTGATAGAAGGCGGGCTTTTTGATTATTTTTACCGCCTTGTCATCACCGATATTAAGCCCCCTGTTTTTTATCGCATAAAAGAAAACAGCAAGCACTATGAGCAGCTTACAGAATGGGTACTGACAGAATTAGAACCCCTTGTGCGCCCTTTGGATGAAGACTTCTGGCAGCGCCTTTACGCATACCACACAAAACCCCTTGGCACCCCCCGTACCCTGGCAGACAGAATTCTTACTGCAGCGCACTTATACGCTTCAAAGTGGGAATTCAACCTCATACGGCCCTCTAATTACTTTGACGAAGAATTACGGGATATTGACGAGTCCTTTACAGACCAACTGGAAGCTATGGCAGACCTTACAGGTGTGCGGGAACTTTTGCAGGGTTCTGGCAATGCCCTTGTACGCATTGCTAATCTTTGCGGGCAGTTGCGCTTCCAGGTGCGTTGGTCACAAACCCCGCGAGTGCCAGAAACATCTGTTCTGGGACACATGTTTGTTGTGGCCACATTTTCCTACTTTATTTCCCTTTCCTTGGGTACCTGCCCTTCGCGCCGCTTAAACAATTTTTTCTGTGGTCTTTTCCATGACTTACCGGAACTTCTTACGCGCGATATTATTTCGCCCGTAAAATACTCCGTAGAAAACCTGCCCAGTATTATCCATGAATACGAAAAAGAAGAGCTGGAACGCCGTATCCTTACCCCCCTTCTGCAAGCGGGGTATTTGGATATTGTAGAAAGTCTTTCGTATTTTCTTGGCCTGGAAGTTGGCAACGAATTTTTGCAGACAATAAAAGATGAAAATGGGCATATACACGCTATAAGCACATTTGAAGAACTGCATTTAGAATGTAATTTAGATACCCTTAGCCCTAAAGACGGGCACCTTGTCAAAGTGTGCGATGCACTAACGGCCTTTATGGAAGCGCATACATCTATCAGCAATGGTATTTCTTCCCAACACCTGTACGCTGCTATGGCACGTATACGCAATGACTACAAGCGCCAAAGTTTGGGCGACTTCCATGTAGGCACTTTACTGGCAGACTTTGATTAACTTTTACTTTACAGCCACTGGCGCAACAATGCGGCGTGCATCCACCAAGGTTTTTTTCCAGTGGGGTACTGCTAATTGCTCTATGCGCACTTTAGAACGGCTGTTAGGGCTGTGTATAAACTTTCCCTGCCCAGCGTATATGGCAGTGTGCAGGCCGGAAGAAGAATCTTTGCTGCGGAACACTAAAATATCCCCCGGCAAAAGTTTACTGCTTTTTACAGAAACGCCTGCCTGTGCTTGACTTGTGGTTACACGTGGCACCCGCACCCCATTTTGTTCGTAGGCCCAATAAATAAGGCCAGAGCAGTCAAAGCCTTCCCGCGGGGTATCCCCGCCAAGGCGATACGGTTTGCCCACCTGGGTAGAGGCCGTCTGCACCACTTTATACCCCACAATAGCCACAGCTTCCGGGCCGGGGGCAGTGGGTACCTGGATAATAGCAGGGCCGCAGGCACTCAGGCCAAAAGCCATAAAAAGAAAACACGCAAGCAAAACTGGCCGTATGTATGTACAGCGTTTAACCACAACACCAGCAAGGGTGCGTACCCATTTTCCTTTCCCTTTTATGTTGCAATATACCCCTTGCGGGCACTTGCTTGACGCGGAAACAAGCATAGTCTATCCTTTGTGGAGACCAAAAACGCGGCCCATATTTTCTGACTATAATGGTAAAAGTAACGGTAATTGGGGGGGGGAACTGTGTTGCCGGTAAACCCCATTGGCTCACCTGACAACACCTCCCCGTTCTTGCCGTTAAAAAGCTTATCGGCCGGTTGCACGACTGGTTTAGGCCATGCGTTAAAGCTAAGTTTGGCTTTTCTTGCCCCAAAAGGCAAGAAAAAAACAGGGAAGCGCTCCCTGCCAAACCACTGCCGAACCTTATATGACTAAGGGAGAAATATGATAGCCTATATGGAAGGCAGACTGCTGGAGCGTACAGAAGAAACCTGCGTGCTTGTTACCCAGTCAGGCATTGGCTATGAAATACATATTGGCGCAACAGTTACCCTGCCAGAAAAAGGCGGGGCCTGTGCTCTATATATTGCCCATGTTATCCGCGAAGATGCAGAAGAGCTTTTTGGCTTTGCCACATGGGATGAGCGCCTTTGTTTTGAAGTTTTGCTTACCATAAACCGCGTGGGCGCACGCACTGCCCTTGCCATACTCTCTACCTTTAAACCAGATGATTTACGCCGCCTTGTGCTGGACGATGACCCCCTGACCCTTACCCGC
>CAZPTC010000172.1:0-5857 GCA_964589455.1 uncultured Desulfovibrionaceae bacterium
GCGCAGTTAGAGGCTTGCAGCAGGGCGCTGGGGGCTACACGTTCTTTTTTCATAACCATTTCTTCCCAGGTTTCGTAGGTACCAGAGGAAGTATCGCGGGAAATAATGACAACACGTGTATCATTGCCGCCCACTTCTTTCCAGTTGGTTATTTTGCCCATGTACATGTCGCGCAGTTGTTCAATGCTAAGGGACTGCACAGGGTTAGAGGGGTGTACAACTGGCACAAGGGCGTCATACGCAATGGCAAAGCGCACGGGATTTACATTTTTGGCGGCGGCTTGTTCTTTTTCGCTGTCTTTCAAATCGCGAGAGGACATGGCCACTGTGGCAAGGTTGTCCATAAGGGCTTTAATGCCATTGCCAGAACCACCGCCAGAAATGGCAATGCTGACAGAGGGGTTAACAGCCATGTAGTCTTCCGCTACTTTTTGCATAATGGGCAGCACGGTTGTGGAGCCATTGACCATAATTTCTGTGGCTGCAAAAGAGGTAAGGGGCAGGGCAAGGGTTGCGGCAAGAGCCGTACAGGTAAGAAAACGCGCTTTGAGTTGAAGCATGGAAAATCTCCATTTTTTGATTGTTGTAGTCTGTGAAAAGGAATGTAGGAGGGAATTGTGACAAACGTGTGACAGGGGGATTAAAGGTGTGTGACAAAGCGGTGAAAAGTCTATTTATTGAATTGTTCCAGCATATTGTATGGATAATTTTCCCTGAAAAAAAATTTGCACTATGTAGCGCCAAAACTTGCCTTCTGGGTGTGGCTATGCAAGGGCATTAAAAAGTAATACGATGCAAAATAGATTCTATTAGTATAGGATTACTATGAAAAACGTACTTGCTGTGCTTTGAAGGAGGGGAAACTATTACTATAGGAACGCTAAATGATAGGCAGGCAGTTGTAATTTCAAGTTTTGGTATGGGGAAGTTAGACTTGCCAGGTGTGCTTGATATTAATGAAGATAGAACCTATACTCTTATTGTTTATGTTGGGCCAAAGGATGAAGCCATACTGAGCATGATGGAAAAAGCGCACTGGAAATAGCCAAATAAATTAATAGGTGAAGTGGTATGGACGATTACACACGTGGTTTTTTCTCTTTATTGCTTGTTGTGGTGTTTAGCGCGATCGCTTTGTTTATGGTGTATCCACCCAAGAAGGCCATAAATTATACGTTGCGTATTTTTTTTGTTGCAATATGCGCCCAAAGTTTACTTGTGCATTTTTTTAGCAATGGGGAATATTCAGGTATTTTTACTGTTTTTGTTGATATTGCGAAAGAAGGGAGGGTAAGTTACGAAAATGGGTTGTGGCTTATTGGGCTGGCAATGGTGGTAAGCATAGTGACCATGTTTTGTATGCACCCCATAAAACTGGCAATTCCGTATGCCTTGCTGGTTATTGGCACAGGCTGTATTACATGGGTCTGCTTTTTTTTGTACATGGTACCTGTTGATGGGTATTCTGTTTTGTTGGGAATGATTTTGGGTGGCACAGGGGTTTTGTTTTTGGTGTTTGGTTTTGTTGTTTTGTATTTTGTGCGAAGGTGGGAGCGTAAAAAAGCCCTTAAGCTGGAGCGTTAAGGGCTTTTTGCATGGAATGTTTTGGAAAATTGTGCAAAGAGGAAGGAAATTTGCTAAATTTTCCCTTCCGCAACAGCGTGGCATGCAATAAAAGAGTGCCCATATAGGGCAAGTGAGGGCACTATTTCTTTACACACAGGCATAACATGGGGGCAACGGCCGTGGAACACACAGCCACTTGGCAGGTTAATGGGGGTTGGCACTTCACCTGTAAGTTTAATGCGCTTTGACTCGTTAGTAGAAATTTCTGGTATGGCAGAAAGCAGGGCTTTTGTGTATGGGTGGCGCGGCTCTGCAAAAAGATCAACCGAAGGGGCCAATTCGCACATACTGCCTAAATACATAACCGCCACACGGGTAGAAATATGCTCTACAACAGAAAGGTCATGGGAAATAAAAAGGTAGGTAAGTCCGCGGGAATCTTGCATATCCATCATCAGGTTCAGCACTTGCGCTTGTATGGAAACATCAAGGGCGCTAATGGGCTCGTCTGCCACAATACATTCCGGGTCTAAAACAAGGGCGCGCGCAAGAGAAATTCTTTGGCGCTGACCACCAGAAAACTCGTGCGGGTAGCGGGTGGCCCAGGCCGTATCAATGCCCACCTGCGCCATTGTGGAGTGCACACGTTCCGTCACTTCTGCCTGGGAAAGCTCCGGGTGGTGAAAATGCACGGGTTCTTCCAATATTTCCCCCACACGCATACGCGGGTTAAGGGAGGCATACGGGTCTTGGAACACCATCTGCATTTTGCGGCGGTAGGGGATAAGTTCTTTGTCAGAAAGGCAGTCTATGCGGGCATCGCGGTAATAAATTTCGCCAGATGTTGGCTTATGCAGGCGAATAACTGTGCGTGCAAGGGTAGACTTACCGCAGCCAGATTCTCCCACAATGGCCAAAGTTTCCCCGGCATGCACATCAAAGCTTACATTGTTTACCGCATGGACAACCGCTTGTCTGCGGGTAATGCCCTTGCGGGAAATGGAGAGCTGGTCTAAAAATCCGCCAGATATATCAAAGTGCTTAACTAAGTTTGTGACAGTAATAAGGGAGGCAGGTGCTTGTGGCAGCACTGGTTCTTGCAGGGATTCTGCAATTTCTGTTTGGTGGGCATCAGTCATTAGCAGTCTCCGCTTGCATGGGGGTAGAAAGAGGGAAATGGCAGGCCACGAGCGAGTTTGGAGAGTTGGGGTCAATAGCGCGCAATTCTGGCCGTATTTCTGCGCATACGGAAGGTACACAGCGTTCACACCTGGGGTGGAAAGCACAGCCTTTTGGTATGGAGGCTATATTGGGCATAACACCGGGTATTTGGTTCAGGCGTTTTCTTGTGCCGGCAGTGCCGTAAATTTTGCCTTGGGGCAGGGCAGCCAGCAAACCTTTTGTATACGGGTGTTCCGGCTTTTCAATAAGTTGTATGGTGGGCGCTGTTTCCACAATTCTGCCAGCATACATAACCGCCACTTTTTGTGTAACCTGCGCTACAACGCCAAGGTCATGGGTAATAAGAATAAGGCCCATTTTGCGGGTTTCGCACAGTTCTTGCAGAAGTTCCATTATTTCTGCCTGTATAGTAACGTCCAGCGCAGTTGTAGGCTCATCTGCAATAATAAGGGCAGGGTCTGCCAATAGGGCTATGGCTATAACCACGCGCTGGCGCATACCACCGGAAAGCTCGTGCGGGAACTGGTTTAAGCGGCGCTCAGGGGAGGGAATATGCACTTGGCGCAAGCGCTCTACAGCTATTTCATCTGCTTCTTTTTTCCCTATTTTTTTATGCGCAAAAAGCACTTCTCGCATTTGTGCCCCAATGGTAAGCACGGGGTTCAGGGTCATCATAGGATCTTGAAAAATCATGCAAATGCGTTCGCCACGCAGTTTTTGCAGGGTAGATTCTTTTGCTTTTACAATATCCAGGCCATCAAAAAGTATTTGCCCACCCGCAATATACCCGGGCTTGGAAATAAGGTTGATAATGGAAAAACCTGTAACAGACTTGCCTGCGCCAGATTCTCCCACAAGGCCCATGCGGTCGCCAGCATGAAGAGAAAAGGAAACATCGTCTACCGCTATTTGTGAAGCGCGGCGCATGGCAAAGTAAACACTTAAATTTTGCACCTGCAAAAGGGGTTGGGCCTGCTGGTGGTTGGTAGAAGCAGCAGACACAGGTGGTATATTTGGGGTATCCTGCATGGGCTTAGTCCTTGTATATCTTGGGGTTCAGGTAGTCACGCAGCCAGTCGCCCAAAAGGTTAATGGCAAGTGAAAGCAGGATAAGCAAAATACCCGGGAAAAGGGTTATCCACCATGAACCACTGAAGAAAAATTGAAAGCCAGAGCGTATGAGCGTGCCAAGGGATGGCTGGGTGGCTGGCATGCCAAGGCCAATAAAGGAAAGGGCCGCTTCGCTCATAACAGCCTGCGCCACTTGCACAGTAGAAATAACCAGCACAGGTGTAAGGCAGTTGGGTAAAATGTGGCGCACCACAATGCGGAATGGGGAAAGGCCAATAACACGCGCAGCTTCTACATACTCTTTCTTTTTTTCTGCAAGTACAGAGCCACGCACTGTCCGCGCTGTTTTTGGCCATTCAGAAAGCCCAATAACTATCATAAGAAAGGGCACAGCCACCTGCTCATACCTGCCAATGCCAACAGCCGCAATAAGTACGGCCCCAAAGAAAATGGCTACCATGTATGAGGAAAAGGAAAGCTGGATATCTGCTATGCGCATAAGAAAATTATCTACCCGTGCAGAGCCGTAGCCAGCAATAAGGCCAATAACAATGCCCAGTACCATTTCAATAAGCACAGCGCCAATGCCTATGATAAGCGAAACCCGCATACCATACAGCATAACGGAAAGAATATCGCGCCCCTGGTCATCTGTACCCAGCGGAAAACGCGAGTCTGCGCCATCCATCCAGGCAGGCGCATAAAGCGAATCCATAATGTCCAGGGTGGTAAGGTCGTAGGGGTTGTGCGGGGCAAAAAATGGTGCGCCAAAAGCGCCCACAAGCAGCACAAGCAATAAAAGGGTGCTGCCAATAGCTACCCAGTCGCGAGAAAAGGCATACCAGAAATCTGAATTGCGGAATTGTTGTAAACGGCTTTGCGTAGACATTATTTCCTCCCCGTAATACGAATCATGGGGTTAATAAAGCCGTAAATTATATCGACAAGTGTGTTCACAGTCACAAACAGTACCCCGCAAAAAAGCAAATACGCTACAAGCATGGCGGTATCCGCCCTGTTTACAGCGCTGATGAACATAAACCCAAGGCCAGGCCATTGGAAGACCGTTTCCGTAAGAATGGTAAAGGCTATCATGGTGCCAATTTGCACACCACCCATAGTGACAACAGGCAAAAGCGCGTTTTTAAAGGCGTGTACCATAATAACTCGCCACTTGGGTAAACCTTTGGCTTTGGCAAACTTTACATAATCCATTTCCATGCACTCTACCATTTCTGCGCGAATAAGGCGTATAAAGAGGGGCAGCATGATAACGGCCAAGGAGATAGAAGGGAGTATCAGGTGCTTAAACGCTTCCCATGATAAAAAATTACTGTCCCAAAAATCTCCAAATAAAAATTCTGTTGGGCCTCTGCCAAATGCAGGCAGCCAGCCTAAATTAACCGCAAAAACAAAGATAAGCATAAGGCCAATAAGATATACGGGCACAGAAACACCAATAATGGAAAAGGCCATTATACCGCGTGAAAGCAGGCTTTTGGGCTTAATAGCGCAGTATACCCCGGCAGGCACGCATATAACAACAATAATAAGGGTGGCAAACAGCACAAGTTCCATTGTGGCAGGCAGCTTATCTGTAATAACATCCATAGCGGGCTTGCGGTAAATATAGGAATTGCCAAAATCGCCCTGCACTGCATTGGTCATAAAGCGCCACCACTGGATGGGCACAGGGTCATTAAGGCCCATTTGCGTGCGCACAGCTTCACGTTCTGCTGCAGAAACAGAAACACCCACCATTTCGCGTACGGGGTCACCAAACGAATACTTAATACCAAAACCGATCATACTGATAATAAGAAGGGCAATAATGGCCTGGAATATGCGTCTGATGATAAATGATAACATAGCAACCCTTTATAGTGTTGAGGAGGAAAGGTTTGGTTTTTTGGGGGAAGGGGGAAATTTTTCCCAAAAACTTTGCAGAAACAAGTTCTCCCTTTTCCCAAACAAGCAATTTTCTTTAATATATATTGCAGAAGTAAAAAGTTTTTTGAGGAAAGGGTGGGGGTCTGGG
>CAZPTC010000173.1:0-5829 GCA_964589455.1 uncultured Desulfovibrionaceae bacterium
ACGCTTTCTTTCCAGGTAGCGCTTATGGCTATAGCCTATATGGTGGCCTTTGCCATTATGGGCGTTTTAGAAAGTGTGTTGCCAAAAAACATTATGTCTATGATATGGGGTCTTTTTGCATTCCTGGTGTGTATGCCATGCGGCCTTATTATCCGTGAGCTTATTATTAAGCGCGTTTGCCATTGCGAACATTTGTTTGATGCAGACATAAACAGCCGTTTATTGAACCTGTGCGTAGACTTTATTGCTGTGGCATCCTTAGTGGGTATTTCCCTTATTGTTGTGAAGGAATGGATTGTGCTGCTGATAGTGATGAGCATAACTTGCGCCATTGTTACAGCCGCTGTGCTTTGGTGGGCAACCCGCAAGATGAAGGAAGACTATTACCCTGCTGAACACATGCTTGGTCTTTTTGGTAACCTTACAGGTACCATTACAACAGGTTTTGTGCTTATGCGTATGGTAGACCCGGAATTCCGCAGCACTGTTCCACAGGAAATGAGCCTGCAAGGCATTGTCAGTATGATACTGGCGCTGCCCTTTATGGCCATTACGCAGCCTATCTTTTTCTCGCAAGTATTGTACCAGGGCAGTTATGTACCCATAATTTATCTGTGCCTCATTTTCATTGTTGTCTATGGTGTTGTTATTAAGCTACCATTCTGGCATAACCAGGATAAAATAGCTAAATTTTAAATATAACACAAAAGGAGTTTAGTATGATAAAGAATGTTATTGTTTCCATGTTTGACAGCCTGCAATTTAATTACTTAGGCTGTTACGGGAATGACTGGATAAAAACACCGAATATGGATCGCTTTGCGCGGGAAGGTGTTCTTTTTGAAAACATGTATATAGAAGGCTTGCCCACAGTGCCTTGCCGCCGTGCCATGCAAACTGGGCGTTATACATTGCCTGTTGCAGGCTGGGTACCTCTTTCTATGGAAGATACTACCATAGCAGACCTTTGCTGGGGCCGCCCCATAGACACAGCCCTTATTTTTGACTGCCCCATGTACCGCCAACCCAAATTTGGCTACACACGCGGCTATGATAAAGTGTGGTTTACCCACGGGCATGAAAATGATGACGAATATTTCCACAATGACCCCCTTTACCACTATAACCCGCTTGATTTTATTAATGATTACGCGGCAAAAGGCTCCAAAGAAAAATTAGGGGAATCCACCTTCTACTCCCAGTTGGATGAAATGACCAACTACTTGCGGGAAATGCAGTACTGGCACACAGAAGAAGACCGCTGGGTAGCCAAAACCATGAAAAATGCCGTTAACTACTTAGAACAGGTAGACCGCAACAAGCAGTTCTACCTTTGGATAGACAGCTTTGACCCCCACGAACCTTGGAACCCGCCTTCTGTCTATATGGATATCCCATGCCCTTATGACCCGGAATATAACGGCAAGCAGGATTTTCTGCCCTTCATGGGCGACTGCGACGGTATTTATCAGGAAAGGGAACTGCACCATATCCGCATGCTGTATGCAGAACTTGTTACCCTTTGCGACAAGTGGTTTGGGTATTTGCTGGATGCTGTGCGTCGCCTTGGTCTGGAAGAAAACACCCTTATGCTGCTGGTTTCTGACCACGGAGAGCCAATGGGCTATGGCGAACACGGGCACGGCATTATGCGGAAAATACGCCCTTGGCCGTATGAAGAACTTTCCCACGCGCCATTTATTATGCGTGGGCCTGGGCTGCCTGCAGGCAAGCGGGTAAAAGGCTTTGTGCAGTCTTGCGATGTGGCCCCCACTGTATGCGATTGGCTGGGTATTGGTGTACACCCGGACATGCAGGGCTTTTCTCTTTTGCCTATGGCAAGAGGAGAAGTGGAAAAAGTGCGCGACTTTGCCATTTCTGGCTTCTACAAAGCGGGTTGGTCTATATATACTGAAGACTGGTCTTACATCCACTGGCCGCTTAAAGACAAGCAAACAATGGCCTTTATGATAGAAACTGGCGGGAATATCATGAAAGCCGCCAGCTCTATCGGGAAAAAGCTGGAAGAAGGGCATGACCGCGACTATACACGTATGGAAAAACAGCCAGATGCCCTTGGTGGCACCAGTGAAGCGTTAGCTAAACATAAAGAAGCCGCTACACTGGATGGGGAGGAGCAGTGGACATGCACCCCCGGCGCTGCCTATATTACCCCGGAAGAAGACGAACTGTATAACCGCCGCTCAGACCCCTTCCAACTGCACAATGTGATTAACGAACACCCGGAAGTAGCCAAAGAATTGCTGCAAAAACTGCGCACATACATGGCTGAATTAAAAGCCAGCTAACTGCTCACATAAAAGCAACTGCTGGTATTGCCTGCTCACTTCCAGATAGAACAATAAAACGCGAGCGCACAAAAATTTCTGCCACGGAATTTTTGTGCGCTCGCCTAGTATGCAACTAGCACTACCTATTTGTATTTACGTTATCTTTTTCCATTAGTCGTTGCATCATTTTTTGGGCCACTTCGCCACCAGCATTTTGGTTTTGTCCGGTAATAAGATTACTGTCTTCCACTATATGGTTGGCAAAAATATCGCGGAATGCGCTTTTGCTTTCATACAAAGCGCCAAGTTTGCGCAGTTCTGCTTCCGGGTGCTGCGGGGTTTCGGTTATGCCAAGTTCCCGCACCTGCTTGTCTGTTACGGCTGTTATGTGGCGGCCTGCCACAAAGGGCGTGCCGTCTTGCTTTTTGGCCAGTATAAAACCTAAGGGGCCGTGGCATACACCGCCAAGTATGGCATTTGCTTTGTCTGCCTCCATCACCTTTTCGCCAAGTAAATGGGAAAAGCCAAGGTCATACGCTGCGCCCCAGCCACCTGCAAAAAAGATAATATCGTACTCCCCAAAAGGGATATTCCCAATAGGCAGAGAATGGGCCAGTTTTTCCTGGAATGTGGCATCTGTCAGGTAACGGTCATCCGCGTAGGTGCGCAAAGGCCACTTTAAAGAAAGCGGGTCCATAGGGATATTACCGCCATGTATACTGGCAATGTCCACCTGCATGCCTGCATCCAAAAATTCGTAGTAGGGCACCGTAATTTCAGACGCATACACGCCCGTAGGCTTTTTGGATTCCGTGAGCATATTCTGGTTAGTGCCAATAAGCAGAGCCTTTTTCCCAGGCAGAGAGTAGGCATTATAGGTGTACTTGGGGTGTAGACCAACAGCCTGCAAAATGTTTGGCAAAAAATACGCCGCAACCCCTATAAGAGCCAAAAGAATAAGCAGAGCGATAAACATTTTTTTCATACCCGATTTCATAAGATTGTGGTTTGCCAAAACTTTTGGAGAGTGCGCCTGTTCAGGATATTATAACTCTACCACCTGTCTATACCAGAAACTCTGGCAAAACGTCCAGCCCTGTGGCATGATAATTTGCACACAATACCGCGCGCCTACTTTCTGAGCACACGGGTATCGCCCACACGCAGGGTTATTCTTTCTTTATCAAAAAATTCCATAAGCGGGATAAGGTATTTGCGGCTGTAATTGCCCGCTATTTCTTTAAAATCTGCTGGTTCCATATGTTCCTTTTTTTGGAAAAAAGCCAGCAATTTTTCATGGATAGCCGTTAAGTCTGGCGTGCAGAAATAAATATCTTCCGATATTTTAACAAGCGCCCCTTCCTGCACAAGAATTTTCAGCAAGGGAGCCGCCTCCTTAGGGTTTATGCGCTCTTCTTCCAGCGCCTGCTTTAATCCCAGGGGCGGCTTTTGCGCAAAGGCCGCCAAAAGCTTGGCTTTTGCGTCGTTTTGCCCTTGCTGCAATTTTACGCTGTGGTCTTTGTGGCGCACATTTTCGCCCTCTACCACAAGCAGCCCCTGCTTCACCAGTTTTTCCAGCACCGCGTGCGCCAGTTTTGGGGGTACGCGCAATTCTGCCAGCAATACCCCTTTTGCGCAGCCAGGTTTAAGCGGCTCCTTTTTATGGTAGGCCAGCGCACTTTGCAAAGCCTTTTCCATAAGCGCTTCCATACCTTGGCGCGCTATCCATATATGTTCTTCCTTATCAAAGCAAAAAACCTGCGCCCCTAACTTGGCCAGCGTTTTTTCCAGCGCTTTTTCTTCCATATTGGTAAGCGCCGCCAGTTGTATCTGGCTTGCCCCCTTCACACCTGCCAGCAGCAGTTGTGTAAGAAGCCGCCCCTCTAGGCTTGCAGAATCTGCCTTGTCTAAACTTTCTGCCAGTATACCCAGCAATGCCGCGTCTTTTTCTGGCAAACTATGACGGAACTGTTTTTCCCCAAAAGGCACAAGCAGTCTGCCGCCTGCCACTGTGCGCAGCACGCCGGAACCTGTTGTGGCCCTTAATACTGCCGGGTCACCAAATAATCCCACCATATCCTCTGCAAAACGTATTTCCGCAAAAGCCTCTTTATCCTGCCCGTGAGCTTCCAGCTTTTCTTTACCTAAAAGATGCACCCTTGCCAGCATTTCCCGGCCACCGTGGTGAAAGTGCAATTCTGTACGGTGTTTCAGCGCCTTGGCTGCAGAAGGCAAAAGGCGAAGCTGCATGATCCAGCGCCTGCTGGGAAATAAGCCTCCTACAGGTGCAAGTACATCCCCGCGCTCTACATCTGCCACATCCACATCTGCCAAATTCAAAGAAATGCGCTTGCCAGGCTCTGCCTTTTCACGGCTTTCCCCGTGGCTTTGCACCCCACGCACCCGCACGGTTTTTATCCCTTCTCTGCCATACAGCGCCAGCTCTTCCCCTGTGCGTATTTCCCCAGAAAGCAAGGTGCCTGTTACCACCGTGCCATGCCCCTTCATAGTGAATACCCTGTCCACAGGCAAACGCGCAAAATCTGCGCGCCGAACAGGTTTGGTTTCCTGCACAAGGGCTTCAATAGTCTGGCGGATATTCTCCAGCCCCTCGCCCGTTACGCTGGAAACCCCCACAATAGGCGCGTTTTCTAAAAATGTGCCCCGCACATATTCGCGTATTTCTTCTTCTGCAAGCTCGCGCATGCCCGCGTCTACCATATCTATCTTGGTCAGCGCCACAAAGCCGTGGCGTATGCCAAGCAATGTGCATATTTCAAGGTGTTCCCGCGTTTGGGGCATAAGACTTTCATCTGCGGCTATAACCAGCATGACAAAGTCTATGCCTGCCGCACCTGCCACCATGTTGCGCAAAAATTTCTCGTGGCCGGGTCCATCCACTCTACCCAGCTTTTCCCCATTCTCAAGGGTGTAGGCTGTAAAGCCAAGCTCTATAGTGATGCCGCGCCGCATTTCTTCTTCCAGCCTGTCACAGTCTGTGCCTGTAAGCGCCTTAACAAGGCTGGTTTTGCCGTGGTCTATGTGACCCGCTGTTCCCATTACTAATGGCATAGGAAGTCCTTTTGGGGAAATGGATGCTTTTTGGGGGAGGGAAAAACCTTTTTGTGTGACAGCACAGATGACGCTCGGCCCCGCGTCCTGCGGGGCACTCGCTCTCGCTTCGGCAGGCAAAGCCTGACCTCGCGAGCGCTGCGGCCTCCAGCCGTTTGAGCGTAGCTCATTACGGATGGAGAGAGCAGAGATGGCTTGCGCCATCCTGGCGCAAAAAGGTTTTTCCCTTTTCCAAAAAAACTTTTTATGTATATTTTGGATTAATGAATGGGGGGAGTGATTAACTTGGTTAAGTTGTCGCATCAATTCTTTTTGTTTCATACCAAGAGCAGAACAGAAGCGCAAGCGGGGAAAAGTATGGTGAAATTCAAAAAAGTGTTTGACAAGAATAGGTGAAACGTATAGGAAAAGGAACACACAGGCGCGTAGCTCAGGTGGCCAGAGCA
Organism: uncultured Desulfovibrionaceae bacterium; assembly: GCA_964589455.1. GTDB lineage: Bacteria > Desulfobacterota > Desulfovibrionia > Desulfovibrionales > Desulfovibrionaceae > CAZPTC01. The sequence continues at coordinate 5,810 of CAZPTC010000173.1, forward strand.
CTTCCTTGACACGGAAGGGG
>CAZPTC010000174.1:0-5773 GCA_964589455.1 uncultured Desulfovibrionaceae bacterium
CCCCCCCCCCCCCCCCCCCCCCCCCCAAAAAACTCCCCCTACCCTTCGTCAGCGTCTTGCAAGGCGTCATGCAAGGCGTCTGTAAAAATTTCAAACGCAATTTGTTCAATGGGGTGTTCTGGTTCGTGGTTTAGCACGTCTTCCGGCAGTTCTTCGTACTCCAGGCAATATTCGTCAAAGCGGCGTGCGTACTCGCTGATAAGGCGGGCAACTTCTGCCACAACGGGGTCTTTGGGTTCATCAAAGTCGTCATACGCTTCATCATCGGGGGAATCTGCCTCGTCTTCCATTTCCATAGACTCAAAAAAATCCGGGTCGGATTCTACTTCATCCTGGAAGAGAGCCTCATACGCGTCCAACGCAGCAGAAACTTCTTCCTCGGTTAACTGGAAAAACTCCGGCGTTGTATGGATAGTCTTCATGGTTTCTGCTCCTTAATGTATATGGAATAAGTGTACTGCTTTTCCTGCCATAAGGCAAGAAAAAGCCATAGCGCGTATTTTTGCGCCCGTGGCAGCGTAACCATTACTGGATCAGGGTTATTGCAGGCTAAGCCAAAAACGTATTAAGGAAGCTTGGCAATAACTTCTATTTCCACTTTTGCGCCCTTTGGCAGGGCAACAACAGCCACGCAGGAACGCGCAGGATAGGGGGCAGTAAAAAAGCTGTTGTACACGGCGTTAAAGGCGGCAAAGTCTGCCATATCTGTAAGAAATACAGTTGTTTTTACCACATCTTCAAGAGTAAGACCCGCAGTAGAAAGAAGCCCAACTACATTATGCAGGCACTGTTTTGCCTGCTCTTCCACAGTTTGACCAACAATGGTGCCAGTTGCCGGGTCTAACGGGATTTGACCAGAGGCAAAAAGTAAAGCGCCAGCATACACAGCTTGGGAATAGGGGCCAATAGCCGCAGGGGCTTTATCTGTGACAAGAATTTTTTTATCCATACGAAAAAAACCTTATACTTAGGGTGTATGCTCTGGTAGGGCTAAAATGCCACAGTATTCTTCCACCCTGTTTTCCAGGGTAAGGATATCTTCCCGGATTTTATCCATAACAGCAAGGTATAGCTTCACATTCATGGTTTCTGAAGTTAAAAGCGCAAGGCTTGGCACAAAGCCATAACTCACCGCGCTTTTATACATATTGGAAAGCTCTGTTTTTTTTGCAGACAATGCTTCTTCCATTTGCACGCGCATAGCCTGCGACCATTCTTCCATTTTTTTGCGTTTACGGGCTAAAAAGGCGGCTTTGCGTTTTTCCGGGTTACCCACAAGGTGCAGGGCATACAGGGCAGCAGAGGCAAGAATGGCCCCTGGCAGCACAAGCGGGTGGGTAAGAATGGCCACAGCCGCACCGCCCCATAAAAGCGCATTCCATAAGCCGCCACCAAGCGCTGCGCCAGCCCCTGCCCCAGCGAAAAAGAGGGAAAGGTTTTTCATATAGGCATTTACTTTTACAAGCAAATGGTCATGCGCGGCTGTTGTGACGCAGATATCCGTAAGCTCGCCCAAATGTTCCTGCAAAAGCTCTAAGCTTGTATGGGAAAGATTTTCCATTTCTGTATGGAAAAGCGTAAGTTTTTCTTCCCACATGGCCATAATTTGCTGCTGGTGGTCAAAAAATCCTTCTACACTCTGCTGGGCAAGGAGGGGGGCAATTTCTTCATCAAAGCGCTTCCATGCGCTTTCTTTGGTGGCGTTAAGCCCTAAAGAATCCGCGTAGGTATGGGCCTCCAGCATAAGGCTGTCTACAAAACGGGCCTGCCAGTCGTCTAAATCATGGGCAAAGGTATTGCTCCAGGCATCAATATCCAGCGCTGCAGAAGCTATGACAGAACGCGCCTGATCCACCTGCCCGCGTATAACATCCATAAGCGCATCAGTATGGCGCTCTAAAAGTTCTAAAAACTGCGGGGAGGGCAACTTTTCTTTGTAAGCCTGGAAAGCTCCCCTGCCCTCTTGCAGCACAATATCCGCCAGAGAGCGGGCACGGGCAGAAATACGCAACTGGTACATTTTTTGGTTGGCATCTGCTTCTCTGGCTTTACGCAAAAGGGCCATAAGCTCTGCCCAGGGGGCGGCTTCTCGACTTACCTGCGTTTTTTCTGCATGTTTGCCCGCTGTGTATTGCCGTGCATCCAGCAGCACAGTGCCAAGCACGGTAAGCCCAACTGAACCTCTGCACGCTTCTTCCAAAAATGCCATTGCCTGGGCTTTAACCTGCTCTTCCGTCTGATTGTCTTGCAGCCTGTCTGCCCCTGTAAGCACCCCAATAATGGAAACAGCCCGGCCAGCAGCCACAAGTTTGCGCAAAAGCTTAAGTTCTGAGGCAGATTCCGGATGCGCTGCCTCCATAACAAAGACCAGACAATCCGCTTTTAAACTGGCGCTGTAGGCCAAATAATCGTGGAAGGAGTCAACGGCATTCAGGCCTGGGGTATCTACCAGTACAGTACCCTCAAGCTGCCCCCCCATGCCAAGCACAGGCAAAGGCAATGCCACAGAAACTTTGGCTGTAAAAGGGCTAAAAGGGCCATCCTGCGTCAGATAACGCCAGATATCCGCTTTAGAGCCTACTTCTTCTGCACCCTTGGGCCGCAATGAAGCCCCATGCACAAGCTCTGCCTTACGCGCCAGCAGGGTATTATCTGCCTCGCCCGCAAGATAGGCCTCTAAGTCGCCAAAGGTTGCGTCCTCCAAAAAATGTACGGTATACTTGGGCCTTGGCGCAAAAGAAAATTCCGCCACAGTGGCTGTTTCTGCGCGGCTTTCCCGCACAGGAGAAAGCTCTTCCCCCAAAAGGGCATTTACCAGTGTGCTTTTGCCGCGCTTGCCTTCCCCAAGCAAAACCACCTTGAATGGCTGGTCATGCAAAATGGAACGAAAATCCGCCAGCTCTTTTTGCACATCTGGCAAATCCAGAGTTCTGGCTATTTTTTCCAAACCCTGCAAAGCTTCATAGGGGTTTTGGGCTTTTTCCGGCAAAAAATCTTCATCCGGGTTCCATGTGCCTTCTGCATGGCGGCTGCTCAGCACTTCCCGTGCGGCCTTGCCCATGCTCACCATAGCTTCTTTCAGCACAGGCATGGGGTTTAATACTGCCAGCTTTTTTAAGCCTTCGCGCGGCAAGCCTGCCCTATGCCCCAGCCTTTCCTTACGCTGGACAACACTTTGCTCTGCAAAGGCTATGCTTATGGCCTCAAAAAGTGGGGAAAATTCCCTGCCTTCTCTACCATCCAGTGTACGGGCAAGTGTGTTAAAGCCCGCCACAAGTGCGGACAACTTTGCAGGGGAAAGCCGTGCTTCCTCCGCTTCGTGTGCCAGTTCGCGCGCAAGCGCCATAGGCCTTTGCGGGGGGTTTAAAAGCGCGTAATGGAAGCGCGACTGAAACGCAGCGTCTAAGGCCTGTTCTCCCCATATTGCAGGCAAAAGCGCCAGCAAAGCCTCGTAAGCAGGGTAAGAAAGCGCGCCATCTTCCTGTGCAAGCGCAGAAAAAAGCAAAAGAGCCCTGTCGTCCAAGTCTGCCCCGCCCTTTGGCATGGGCGCGTCGTCCGGCAGAGGAAAGTCTGGGGTAAGGGCCGCTATTGTTGCTTCTGATGGGTTCATGGCGCTTTTTTGTACCCCTCTCTCCGTATGGAATATTGTATACCTTATGGCTGGGCATCACCTTGGGGCATGGGCTACTCTGGCGACTTAGCCGGTTCACTTGCCGGGGCTGCCTGGGTTGCTTGGGCATCGGGGGCTTTTGGCAGGTCAAAGGTCCCTAATTTATAGGCATTGGCCAGCATGGTAAGGTACTTGGGGTCATACCTGTTTTTTTCTTTTTCAAGTGTCAGGGCAGCCTGTTTGGGCTCCATACCGCGCGAATACGGGCGGTGCATAATCATAGAGGAAAAGGAGTCTGCAATGGCGGCAATTCTGCCTACAGTGCTGATATTGGGTGCCTTGCGGTGCTGGGGGTAGCCAGAACCATCCAGCCGTTCATGGTGTTCGCTTATTGCCTGGTTCAGCTCATCAAAGGCAAGGTTAAGCTTTTGCATCATTTTAATGCCTGCAATGGGGTGTACCAGCACTTTTTCCCATTCATCCTGCTTCAAAGGGGCGGCTTTACCCAAAATATAGGCTGGCACCTTGGAAAGGCCCGCGTCGTGCAAAATAAGGCCAAGGGCTATTCTGTCCATTGTACGACGCTTCACTTCCTTGCCAGTATCTTGCAAATACATCCACATACCCACTACAAGGGTATTAATGGCCTGCTCCACAAGGGAATAATCATCCAGCACAAGGCGGCGCATAAAAAGGCGAATGCGGTAAATATCCTGAAAAAGAAACTCTGTAAAAACCATGAGGTCTTTATAAAGGGCTTCAAACACAGGTAAAACAGGTTGCTCCAAAAAGTCTTTTAACCGCATGGAAAGCCCGCGGACAATAATATCTGCAATTTCACTCATTTTCAGGTTTGCATCTTGAAGCACAAGGTCTAGCTGCTTAATAATATGCTCTGAGTAAATGGGGTGGTCACTGCGAGAAACAAAAAGATCACCTGCCAGGCATAAGGCCTGCATTTCTTCAATTTGCTCGTTTGTAAGACGCTGTCCCTTACGGCTGAAAGGGTAAAGCTGAAGAATATCCTCATTAAAGCGGAAAAGATCAACTGGGGGGCGATACTTGGAAAAGCTGCCAAGTATATTTTCGCTTATCTGGTAATACTCTTCAGAAATATTAACAGGGACAGTGTTTTTGGCTTTTGCCATAGACTATTTCCTATAAATTTTAACCAGGTTGGTACCACGGCTGGGCTGTCCAGGGGAGGGCTCCCCTGCGGTTATCACCACATCTACGCCTACAGGGAAAAACGGGTTAGAGGCAATAAAACGCTGCACACGGCGCAAGTGGCTGACTTCTGGGTCTTCCTCTACGCTGTGGGGTCTTACCCCCCAAGTAAAGTTAAGGGCATGCAGCACAGTGCTGTCGGGCGTGAGCGCAAAAATGGGCTCTGCCGGGCGGCAGGAAGCAAGTAAACGCGCAGATGAACCAGAAAGCGAGTGCGAAACAATACCCGCGGCCCCTGTTTTTTCTGCAAGCAAGCATGCCGCATACGCCAAAAATTCCGGCGGCCCACTGGATTCTGCCGGCTCTACAAGACGGCGGTTTTCCAAAAGATAACGCTCTGCTTCTGCGGTAATTTGCCGCATATACGCCACTGTTTCCACAGGGTAATTGCCCATAGCGGTTTCTTCAGAAAGCATAACACAATCTGCCCCATCCAGCACGGCATTGGCCACATCTGTTGTTTCTGCACGGGTTGGTATTGGGCTGTTCACCATAGAAAGCAACATCTGTGTTGCCACAATAACGGGCTTAGAGGCTGCGTTACACGCTTTAATAATGCGCTTCTGCAATGCTGGCAAGCTTGGCAATGGGCATTCTACCCCTAAATCGCCACGGGCTACCATGACAATGTCTGTTTCTGCCAATATTTCCTGCAAATTATCTACCGCATTCTGGCGCTCAAGCTTGGCAATAACCGGCAAATTGCTACCCTGCGCACGCAAAAGCGCTTTTACCTGGCGTATGTCTTCCGCGCTTTGCACAAAAGAAACCGCCACAGCATCTACCCCTAAGCGAAGTCCAACCAGTAAATTTTATTTATCTTTTTCCGTTATAGCGGGCAAGGCCACAGCTTTACCGGGCAAAGCCAAACCTTTGCGGGATGTCACAATGCCATCCCCCATAGATTCCAGCGTAAAGCGCCCATCCTCCAGCTTA
>CAZPTC010000175.1:0-5704 GCA_964589455.1 uncultured Desulfovibrionaceae bacterium
AGCCGCATCGTCTCCTGCGCATAAAGCTTCCGGATTTTTTGGGTGCCCCACATAGGTAATAGTAAGGGTATGGAAGCGCGGGTCGCGCTTTGGGTGAGAATACACACCAAGTATGCCCAAAAGCTCTACATGAAGGCCTGTTTCTTCCTGCATTTCCCTTATGGCCGCCTGTTCAGCCGTTTCTCCCACTTCAATAAAGCCGCCGGGCAGGGCAAGGCCAATAGGCTCGTGTCCGCGCTCAATAAGCACAATGCCATACTCTTTATGGTAAATAACCACATCTGCTGTGGGGAAGGGGTTGCGGTATTTATCGCGTATGCGCTGTTCCTGCGGAGTAACGGGGAAATTTTCCATATATGCCTCTAACCTGTTGTATCAATAAACTATGATATTAATGTAAAGCCTGCCTGTTCCAGCATAAGGCTTGTAACAGCACCTTGGCGCAAAACTTTTAGCTGGCGCTGCCCCAGTGGCTCTACAAGGGTAGAGGGTTCACCACCGCTTGGCAGTGGGGGAATATTTACAAGTGCATCCACTTGCCGTAAAAGCTCATCGTCTACTTCACTTGGCAGTATGGCAGGCGCTTTGCCGCTTATATTGGCACTGCTGGAAACAAGCGCCGCATTAACCCCTGCAGAAAGCGCCGCAGCCACAGGGTGCGAGCTTACCCGCACAGCCACATTGCCTGTGCCACCCGTAAGAAGGGGCGAAACAGAAAGCCTTGCCGGCAAAATAAGAGAAAGCGGCCCAGGCCAGAAAAGTTTTTGCAAAAGCGTTACATCGTCTTCTGTTTCCGGGTTTGGTGTGGCCACGCTTGCCAACTGGTCTGCATGTGCGATAAGAAGGGGCAATGGCAGGGCAAAGAGGCGCTGCTTTATTTGGAAGACCCGCGCAATAGCCGCCTCATCATGCACCACACAGCCTATGCCAAAAAAGGTTTCTGTGGGGTAAATAATAACCCCGCCTTTGTTTAGTAATTTCAGCGCGTCTTGTATATCTGGAATGCCAGGTTTCATATTAATCCTAAGGAAAATGTGTATGCGATCCGCCCGTCTTATTTATGTGGGGAAAACCCGCCTCCCGTTTTGGCGGGACGCAGCAGACCACTACATTAAGCGCCTGGCCCCTTGGTGCAAAATGGAAGAAGTGGTGCTGAAAGACTCCACCCTGCCACCAGAAAAACGCGCGGAATACGAGGGCCATTCTATACTGGATTGCCTTGGCCCGCAAGAAAAGACTTCTGCCCTCATTTGCCTGGATGAAACCGGCAAAACTTACACATCCAAGGCTTTTGCAGAGTTTTTAGAGCAAATCCATACAACGTATGGCCGCCCCACCTTTATTATTGGCGGCCCCTTTGGTCTTTCTAAAGCTGTGAAAGACCGCGCCGGCCATAAATTGGCCTTTGGGCCGCAAACCATTACCCACGAAATGGCCCGCGTGCTTTTATTAGAACAGCTTTATAGGGCAGAAGCCATACTGCATGGCAGCCCTTATCACCACGGGTGATGGCAAGGCTTGGGGGAATGTTAGCCAGTTAGGGATTCGCAGTATACAAAAAATCCCCGGTTTAAGCCGGGGATAATGGTTATGCAACAAGCAGGTGTGTTACACTATTTTTTTGTAACAGGGACCTGTATTTCTGTTAGCCAGTCTGCCTCATTCTTTTTATTCCAGATGCCGTCAATGTAGCTTTCGCGCACAGTATCGGAAACAGTGTAGCCATTTTCTTCTACCCACTGGAATGCGAAGGCAAAAGCTTGGGGCAGGCCACTGTAAGGGCCCTTGTGCAAAATAGAGGCCACTGTTATGGCAGGGAGTTTTTTGAACTGGATGTCATCAAAATCCGGGTACAGTTTATCTACTGCTTCATGGTACTCCATGTTAATATTGCTTTCTTTGTATTCCTTATCCGGATAAGTGATAAAGCAATATTCCGGGGTAGCACATTTGATACCTGGGTAAGCATCCTTCACCTTTTTTCCTGTTTCTGGTATGCATGTAAAATAATCGTTATACGACGCTACATGCATTTTGCGTGCATACACAACGCAAGCCGGTACTTCTTTAATTGTGACAACATACGACATAGTTAAATCCTCCATATTGTGGTGTAAAAGGAATTCAATACGGGAGAGTTTATCCTGTGTTGCCGCAAGGTCATGCGTAAGCTTTTGTTTTTGCGCAAGCAGAATTTCCTGGACACGGCGCCCTGCCAGAATATCTGATATTTCTTCAATAGAAAAACCAAGCTGCCTTAAAGACTGTATAGTATGCAACTGGAATAACTGCCTTGTGCTATAGAGCCGATAACTTGTAAAGGAATCTGTTAGCTCTGGCTTCAGCAGGCCAATACTGTCATAAAAATGCAGTGTTTTTACAGTGGTTTTTGCCATCTTGGAAAATTCACCGATGCGGAACATCATGGGAATACCCTCCTTCTGCTATGACTATGCAGCCTCCTGTAAGAGGAGAGTCAAGAGAAAAACCACATATTTTTAATTTTTTTTAATCGGCGTTAAATTCTGCAAACGCTTTTTCTGCTTCTGTATCGCCAATAAGATACAGGCGTTCCCCTTCTGCAAAAACATGGCTGGGAGAAGGGTTAACCGTTATTTCAGCTTGTGTATGCCCAATGGCCACCACATTGCAGTTTGTATGTTCGCGTATGCCGCTTTCTTTTAAAGAATGCCCAATAAGCCGCTTGCCGACAGCGCTGCGGAAAACGTGTATGCCTTCATTCAACGTCATGACTTTGCCGGGGGAAAGCACATTGATAATGCTGTTAGACACAAGGGAGGCAAGGGAAAGCACCAAATCTGCCCCTGCTGCGTGCAGTATGCCTACGTTACGGTCAAAAGAAGCGCGCGAAATAACCTGTATATCCGGCCTGAGCTTGCGGCAGTAAATGGTAAGGTAGATATTGGTGTCATCATCATGTGTGGTGATAATAACGGCTGAAGCCTCTTTAATGCCAGCTTCTACCAAAATATCATAATCTGCCGCATCCCCGTGTACTGTTTGGTCTGCATGCATAGAATTGGTGTTGCCGCGCCCTTTTTCCACAATGCGGAAATCATGCCCGCGCGCTAAAAGTTCTGTTGCTGCGGCTTCACCTACACGGCCTCCACCCAGAATAACCACTAAACCTTCCTTTTCCTCTTCTTCATGGTGAAAAAGGGCGTTAAAGCTTTGCACTTCTTCCATAGTGCCAGCCACCATAATAACAGTATTCTCTGTAAGTACCATAGTGGGGGTGGGCAGTATAAGTTTGCCTCTTTGCCATGCCGCTACTATATTAACGCCTGTTGTATTTTTCAGGCCGCATTCCATAACAGTTTTGCCTACAAGAAAAGAACGCATAACAGGCGCTTCTGCTATCACAAGGTCGCCATAGCGCCCTACAATACTTGCGCGTGTGCGGCGGCTAAGAACACGGCGCGCCAATGCTTCGCCAAGTAAACGCCTGAACTGGAATACATAGGTAGCACCTGCCAGCAGCAGAATATCAATAGCGTCGTCACTATCTACCTTTGTGGCTATGGGTACTTTGGCGTCTACTTCTCTTGCGCTGAATACAATATTGGTGTTACGCACGTCTGTATCCATTGCAATAAGCAGAGAGGCTTTATGCACTTGGAGTTTTTTGTACGTTTCACCATCATCGTGTTCCCCTACCACTGCAGAAAAACCTTGTTCTGCTAAATCCAAAATAGCGGGCATGTCATTAGAAAGCAGGGTGGCGTGTATGCCATAGCGCTCTAAATCTTGTGCAAGATTTATGGCAATGGGGCTTATACCCACTACAATAACGTGCTTGCATGTATCTTCTGGCAGGCTGCGGGGTACACGTTCCTTTTTTTGTGCTTCCAGCCAGGGCGCATAAAAGTATTGGATAAAGGTAAAAGGAAGCATAACAAGCAAAAAAAGCACGCCGGAAATAAGTACAATAATGGAAAAACCGCGCCCAAGGTCAGAAACAAACGTAATGTCCCCAAAACCAAGAGTGGTCATGACTGTAAGAGTCCAGTACACACCTGTAAGCCAGGAATACTGCTTGCCTTCATAAGCCATAATATAGTGAAATGCCATAGAATAGATAACAATCATAGCCAAGAGCACAAGCAAAAAGCGCATCAGGTAACTTATATTGCGCTTAACGCCCCTTTGACGCACAAAATACATGAGCTGTGACGATATAAACTTCATGGCATTTTCCTGCCTTATGTTTGCGGGGAAAGAAACCAAAGGGGCTATAGCAGGGGCACATCCCAGTTAAAAGCACCGCTTTTGCGTACAGTGGGCATATCTTTTATATCTGCAGGCGGGGTTTCATCCAATGTGGCAAAAAAAGCGTAACCAGCGGCTTCTAATTCCTGCCTGTGGGCAGATAAATTGAGTTGCCAGGCAGGGTACAGCCATACATTTTCTCCATAACGCCTTGCCCAGAAAGGTTCGCGCATGGGGCTCTGGAATATCTCATTCGGTTTAATGATTTCCAGACTATGGCGGGAAATGCCCACAGGCCACCAGCCTTCAATAACAGCCGCAAGAGGCAGGCAGGACTGGGCAGGCAGGGCAAGGAAATCTTCTTTATTCAGTTCCGGGTTCACAAAAGCCGCGCTAAAACCAAGCCGCCTGAAAAGCGCCACTGTGGCAGCATTAGAAACATTGCAAAAGGGGCCAGCCACAAGCTCTAGCTTGCGGTTAGAGGCACCCGGCTTGCGCGCTTCTTCAAAAAACGCCATTTGCCACGGGGCATTGAGCACAAAATGCGTGGCACCATCGCGCATGGCTTCCCGCAGTAAACCCTGTATGGAATCTTCTTCACTTGGCCAGATAACAGGGGGCAGCCACCAGGAAACACGCGGCATAACAGTGCGCGAAATAGCCCGTACTGTCCCTTTAGAAAGCCAAAGACCCATGCGGCTGGAACGCGCAGTCCGCGTTTCTTTGCCTTGTGGTAGGGTAGAGCGCACATGCAATTCCAGTTGCTTTTTCACACCTTTTAAGGGAGTTGGCAAGCTGGGGGTAAATTCTACCTCCATACTTGTTACGCCCTTGCAGGCATTAAGCTTTTTCTGCCAATTATTTATGGCTGCCAGTAATTCTGGTTCCTTACGGTCAATAAGGAAAACAGGCGTACCTTTTTGCGGCATTTTCCCTTTAGAAAGGTTCAGGTAAAGCATGCCAGCCTTTGGCACCCGGCGGGTTACGGGCAAGGTGGTATGCCAGGTTTCATCTTCATAGCCTATGCGCAGAAAGTCTTTTGGCAGCAGGTCTTGCCGCACTTTGATATATGGCTTGCCCAGCGCGTCCTGATGGGCGGGCTTTTTGCCACCCGCTGGTTTTGGGCCAAGCTTTGCAAAGTCTGTTTTTTCATAGGCAATAGTGCCAATAAGCGTGCCAGAGCTTGTGGGTTCCAGAGGTGTTGTGACAGAAATTTTACGCTGTGGCAAAAAGCCTGCATGGGTTGTGGGCCTGCCAAGGGCCATTTCCAACAGGGCTTCTGCGTCTTTTCTGGCGCGCGCATCTTGCCCTTCGTCCCGCAAAAGTTTATAGGCCGCCACAGTATGGTACACATAATGCGGGCCTTTTTTGCGGCCTTCAATTTTCCAGCTTACTAAATTAGGCAAGCGGGATAGAGTGCGCACCAGCACATCCAGCGATAAATCCTGGCAGGAGAAAAAGCGGCCTTCGCGGC
>CAZPTC010000176.1:0-5620 GCA_964589455.1 uncultured Desulfovibrionaceae bacterium
AGTTAGCCCAGGCAAAGTAGCGCGAAAAGTATTGCGCTTAAACTCTACAACTTCTGGCTCTGCCAAAACAAAAAAGAAAGGATTGCTTATACTGGCTGCACTCATGATGCCCCCTGCACTTTCTTTTCCAGGTCAAACTCTACTCGTCTGTTGCGGGCACGGTTTTCTTCACTTGTATTGGGGAAAAGCGGATTTAAGTCACCCATGCCGGTGGCTGTAAGGCGTACAAGGGGTATACCTGCTTCAATATACCAGCGCAATACATTAACTGCCCGCAATGCTGATAATTCCCAATTGTCTTTAAAACGGGCCCCTTGTGGAATAGGGGAGTCATCTGTGTATCCTTTTATAGAAATAGTCATATCTCTGTGTTCACGGAATATTTCTAAAAGCGCGTTAAGCGCCGGGCCTGCTTCTGGGCTTAGGGCTTCTGAACCAGGGGCAAAAAGCACATCGCTTGGTACTGTAAGGGTTATTATGCCATTTTCTAATACCGCACTTACCTGGCCTTCCACTCCTTGGGTGGTAATAAAGCTGCGTATTTCGTTAAATGTAAGGCGCTGAGATTCTAATAACTCCTCTTTCATGCGCATAAATTCTACCATAGAGGCAGTTTCTATTTCTTCTGGTGTTGGGGAAGGGATATTTTCATTTTGGGCACTGCCACCAAAAGTATCGCGCATAGAACTAAACGTACTATTAAACTTTTCTGTTTCAATAGTAGACATAGAGACAAGTAAGATAAAAAATGTAAGCAAAAGCAGGGAAATATCGGCAAATGTACCTAACCAGGAGTCGCCGCCGCCGCCGCCTTCATCATCGTCATCATCTATTTCAACAGCCATAATATGCTCCGCTATTTGGCATCTGTCTTGCGTGTCTTAGGTGGCAGGAAGGAAGAAAGCTTTTCATACACAAGGCGCGGGTTATTGTTTTCTAAAATGGACTTTGCCCCTTCAAAAATAATAAGCAGATTAAGTTCTTCCTGTTTACTACGGGCTTTAAGCTTGGCTCCCAAGGGCAAGAAAATAAGGTTAGCCAACATGGAGCCGTAAAATGTTGTAATAATAGCAATGGCCATAGCAGGGCCAAGGCTTGCCGGGTCAGAAAGCTGCCCAAGCATTTGCACAAGACCAATAAGAGTACCTATCATACCCATAGCTGGGCCAAGGCTGCCTGCACGTTCAAAAACAGAAATACTTATGTTATGTCGTCGTCGCATAGAGGCAATTTCTATGCTCATGGTATCGCGTATAAGTTCTGGGTCTGCACTGTCTGCAATAAGCTGGGTGGCCTTTTTCAAAAGCGCATTATCTGTTTGCACACGCTCTAAGGCAAGTAAACCTTCTCTGCGGCTTATTTCTGCAATTTTAATAATGGTATCAACAACTTCTGCTGGTTGCACCTGTTTGCTTACAAATGTTTTAGAAGCAGCACGCATGGCCTGCATCACTTCTTCCAGGGGAAAGCTGATAAGTAATGCGGCAAAAGACCCCCCGATAACAATCATAGCGCTGGGGACATCCAGAAAGCCGGCAGGGTCAGGGCCAATAAGTATTGACCCAAAAACCAGGCCAAAGCCTGCCAATATCCCGGCAAGTGTAGCTATATCCATAAGTTACCCTGTTCAAACAAGTATGTTGATCATTACCCGGAAAGTATACCGTCTTGTAGCTGTTAATCGCCTAAAAGTCCAGCCATGCTTTCTATGAAGGCGTGACTGGAATATCTGATTTCTTTTATCGGCAAATTTTGCTGGAAGTTTTGGGCAGTCTGGTATATTCTTTTTTCCACGATAAAAAAACGCCTTAACATAAGGATTTATTTGTGAGTAAAACTTTAGTCAGAAACCAGTCTTTGCGCAATGTCGCCATTATTGCCCACGTTGACCATGGCAAAACTACCCTTGTGGATGCCCTTTTCAGGCAAAGTGGCATGTTCCGCGCAGACCAGCACATGGATGACCGCATTATGGACAGCATGGAGCTGGAGCGGGAACGTGGCATTACCATTGCCGCAAAAAACTGCGCCGTTACCTGGCGTGATGTGCGCATTAACATTATTGATACCCCCGGCCACGCCGACTTTGGGGGAGAAGTAGAGCGCGCCCTTTCTATGGCAGATGGTGCCATTCTTCTTGTGGACTCTTCTGAAGGGCCCTTGCCCCAAACACGTTTTGTACTGCGCAAAACACTTGAAATTGGCCTGCCTGTTATTGCCATTGTGAACAAAATTGACCGTAAAGACGCCCGCGTGAGCGAAGTACTGGGCGAATTGTATGACCTCTTTATTGACCTTGATGCCACAGATGAGCAATTAGAATTTCCTGTGCTTTACGCCATTGGCAGAGACGGTGTAGCCATGCGCGGCCTGGATGACCCCCGCGTTGACCTTACCCCCCTCTTTGAAACCATACTGTCCCACATCCCCGCCCCCGCTTATGACCCGGAAGAACCCTTCCGCATGCTTGTTTCTGACTTGGATTATTCAGACTACCTGGGCCGCCTTGCAGTGGGGCGTATACACTCTGGCTTTGCCCGCACCAAGGACTCCCTTGTGCGCATTGGCGAAAATAATACCCCCATTCCTCTGCGCGCCACAAAAATACAGTCCTACAATGGCCTTCGCCTTGCAGACAGGGAAGAAGCAGAGCCAGGCGATATTGTTGTGCTTGCCGGTATGGAAGAAGTAACTATTGGCGATACCATTTGCACAAAAGAAGCCCCCATGCCCCTGCCACGCATAACAGTGGACGAGCCCACAGTTGCCATGCGTTTTTCCATTAATACCTCCCCCTTGGCTGGCCGCGAAGGCAAAATTGTGCAGTCCCGCAAAATACGCGAGCGTCTGGAAAAAGAAGCCTTGCGCAATGTCTCCATCCGTGTGGAAGACTCTGAAGATAAAGACAGCTTTATTGTCAAAGGCCGCGGCGAATTCCAAATGGCCATTATTGTGGAAACCATGCGCAGAGAAGGCTTTGAGCTCACTGTTGGCCGCCCGGAAGTTATTTTACGCGAAGAAGACGGCCAGACAATGGAGCCCATTGAAGAGCTTTATGTTGACTGCGACGAATGCTTTATGGGCATTGTGACAGAAAAAGTGTCCTACCGTAAAGGCCGTATGCTCAACTGCGTGAACCACGGCACCGGCCGCGTGCGCCTTACCTATTCTGTACCAGCCCGTAGCCTTATTGGGTACCGTGACGAATTTCTCACAGATACCAAAGGCACTGGCATTATGAACTCCTCCTTTGTGGGCTATGAACCCTGGCGTGGAGATTTTGCCACCCGCATGACTGGCTCTATTGTTGCAGACCGCCCCGGTAATGCCGTTGCGTATGCCATTTACAACCTTGAGCCGCGTGGCACCCTTTTTGTTGTACCCGGTGACCCCGTGTATGAAGGTATGGTAGTGGGTGAGCATAACCGCGATAATGATATTGACGTGAATATCACCAAGGAAAAAAAGCTCACCAACCTGCGCGCCTCCGGCAAGGACGAAAATATTATCCTTACCCCCGTGCGCCCCATGACTTTAGAATGGGCTTTGCACTTTTTGCGCGAAGACGAGCTTTTGGAAGTAACACCCATTTCCCTGCGCCTGCGCAAAGCAGAACTCTCTGCCCTTAAACGCTACCAAACCGGCGGGAAGAAGAAGTAGTTTGTTGGGGGAAGGGGAAACCCCTTTGTTGTAACAAAGGGGTTTCACCTTCCCCCAAACCACCATCACCTTCCTCAAAAAAATTTTCATTACATGCACATTCCCCGTATTATTATAGCAGGTTTATCAGGTGGCAGTGGTAAGACGCTGTTTTCCTTAGGCCTTACCCGTGCATGGCTTCAGCAGGGTATAGCCGTGCAAGCCTATAAAAAAGGGCCAGATTATATTGATGCCGCCTGGCTTGCCCTTGCAAGTGGCCGCCCTGTAAGCAACCTTGACCCCTTTTTTTTAGATGAAGAGCGCCTGCAAGCGCTTTTTGTTTCCCGCTTTGTACAACATGCAGGAAAAAGCAAAGCGGGAGTGGCCTTAGTAGAAGGCAACCGCGGGCTTTTTGATGGCAGAGATGTGCAGGGTACTTGTTCCACTATGGCGCTTGCGCGCCTTTTAGGTTTGCCTGTTATTTTGGCTATGGACTGCACCAAAATGACCCGCACAGCAGCCGCCATTGTGCAGGGAATAAACAGCTTTCAGGCAGAAGGAAGCAAGGGTAATTTGGCAGGGCTTATGTTAAATAATGTAGGCACCAGCCGCCATGAAAAACAGTTACGGCAGAGTATAGAACTGTATACCAATGTGCCCGTGCTTGGCGCTTTACCAAGGCAGAGCGCCAACCCCCTGCCAGAGCGCCACATGGGGCTTTCCCTTTCCCATACTTCTGCCCAAAAAGAAGAAACAGAGCGGGTTTTAGATGCCTTGGCCCTTCTTATTCGGCAACATGCAGACACAGAAACCCTGTATAATATTGCGCAGGATGCAGACCCAATACCCACGATTGCGGAACAAAACCCCGTAGAAACTTTTTGGGCTATGTGTGGCAGCCAGCAGCCTTATGCGCCAAAATGCCGCATTGGCTATGTGCAGGATGAAGCCCTGTGGTTTTACTATGAAGAAAATCTTGCCGCGCTTACCCGCGCAGGTGCAGAACTGGTACAGCTTTCTTTATTTGACCCTGCCCCTTGGCCAGTTTTAGATGGTCTGTATATGGGCGGTGGTTTTCCAGAGCTTTTTGCCGGGGCTATTGCCCAAAGCCCACATCTGGCACAAATATGGGAAATGGCAGAAGCAGGTAAGCCTGTTTACGCAGAATGTGGGGGCTTTATGGTACTTGCGGCTTCGCTTACTATGCTGCATAAGGACTACCAAATGGCAGGGGTCTTGCCTGTTTCCACGCGCTTTTTCCCCAAACCCCAAGGCCTTGGCTATGTAGAAGCCTGCACAGATATACCCAATGCGTTTCACCCGCTTGGCAGTGTGTGGCGTGGGCATGAATTCCACTATTCTCAAGCGGAATGTCCGCCAGAAACAGCTTTTGCGCTTTCTTTACATGCGGGCCGTGGCATGGGAACAAGGCATGGTGTCCACAAAGATGGGCTTGTGTATAAAAACGTGTTTGCGGCCTATACCCATATATTTGCGCCTGCTGTGCCCCATTGGGCAGAAAACTTTGTGACGTGTGCGGCTGAAAACAAATAAAAGTTTTTTGGGGCTCTTATATGACTCAAATTGTTGTCCTACACCAGAAGAGCTTTCCTCAATAGTTGTAAGCATTTTTCGTCAAGAATTTGGGACAATAGTCCGTGATATGGCACGCCCTGCAGAAGTGTTTACAGATACGCGCAGGCTCTGCCATAAGGGTATCAAGCGTGGCAGATGTGATGGTGTTGCGGGGCAGGGTATAGAAACGCCTTTGCGTTTTGCACAACTGTGGAAAAAATACACATTCTTACTTTGTTTCCAAGGATAACTATAATAAAAATATCCATATAATATTGTATATTAGCTATTTTTTGTGCGTTTTTATGTTTGACAAAAATATATGAGTATAATAAGTAAAAAATATATTATAAACTGATCTAGTCAACCAAATAGGCCCCTACTCTCCAGTCTCAACAAATACTAC
>CAZPTC010000177.1:0-5586 GCA_964589455.1 uncultured Desulfovibrionaceae bacterium
ACATTTATTGTTTAAAGGCTCCAAAACAGCCCCAACAGGCCCTTCTGCCAAGTTAGAAAAAGCAGGCGCCAGCATTAACGCCTTTACTGGCATGGATAGAACCTGCTATGTAACAGATATGCCCGCAGAAAGCTGGAAAATTGGCGTAGAAGGTATGCGCGACTATGCTTTTGACCCTCTTTTGCGCCCGGAAGATGTAAATGCGGAGCGGGAAGTTGTTATTGCGGAAATGAAAATGTATGAGGATAACCCCAATAGCCTAGTTATGGAGCAGCTCCAGCCAGTTATTTTTGCAGGTACCCCGTACGAGCATATTATTATTGGTTCAGAAAAAACCTTGCGTGGCCTCACGCCAGAAAGCATACGCGCCTATATGGATCGCCGCTATGCCCCGCAGGAAATGGCCCTTGTGGTAGTGGGCAATGTAAAAACCCAGGAAGTAGTGGCCTATGCCAACGAACTTTTTGGCGCGTACAAAAATACCCTTACCACCCAGGTGCCTAAGCCTGTTGCCTCTACCTACCAGGGCTTTAGCGTAAAAGCTAAAGAAGGCATGTACTCCATGACAAACATGGTGGTAGCTTTTCCCGGCCCCGGGGATCAGGAAGGGGAAAGTATGGAAGCCACAGTGCTTGGCTACTTGCTGGGTGGCAATAATACCTCCCTTTTAATGAAAAAATTCCGCTATGAAGACCAAATGGTGGCGGCCATTGCGGCTGGCAATTATTCGGCAGATCTTACTGGCGCACTTATGGTAAGCGCGTATCTTGAGGCAGAAAAGCTGCCCGCATTCTGGGATGCTCTTTTAAAAGAATTTTCCACCCTTTCAATGGATACATTCTCAGATGCAGATATAGCGCGCGCCAAGGCCAACATAGAAAATGAACATGTGCGCAGCCAGGAAACATACGCGCACTTGGCCACTATGCTGGGGTATAATGTACTGACTGACAGAAATGACCCCCTGGGAGAAAAAGCCCTGTATGCCTTACAGCGCGTAAGCCGCGAAAGCTTGCAGGAATACCTGGATACATGGGTTAAGCCTTCTAATATGGCCCTTAGTCTGCTTATGCCGCAAGGCCAGGCACCTGCTGCCGGCTTTTTTGAAAAATCCCTGCAAAATATTTGGCCTCCCAAAGAACAGGCAAAGCCAGTTGAGGCCACCCCAGTGGGCGCTCAGGAAGTTATAGACCTTGGCAAAGGCCGCACTGTGGTGCTTATGCCAGATGACACCATACCCTATTTTTCTTTAGCGCTTATGTACACAGGTGGCGACCGCCTGCTTGGCACAAAGCCGGACAAGCAAGGTCTGGCAGGGTTTACTAACACCCTTATGGCAGAAGCCACACAAATGCGCGATGCCCAGGCACTCAGCCTTTTTCTGGAAGAAAACCTTGCTGCATTCTCCGGCACAAGCGGCTATAATTTCTTTGGCTTTTCTATAGATGGCCCCACAAAAAACAGCACCGCGCTTTTGGGGCTTTTGGGCGAAGCTTTGGCAAAGCCTGCTTTTGCCCCTGCGGATATTGAACGCCTGCGCGCAGAAACCCTTGCAGGACTTGCCTATGCCCAAGAAACCCCAGATGGCGTGTTTTTTACAGAAGAAATGCCCTGGCTTTTCCCCGGCAGTATTTACGGCAACCGCATAAATGGCACGCAAGAAACGGTTAAAAACTTTACCCAGGCAGATACCCAGACATTTTGGAAGCAGCAGTCTGCCATGCCCTGGAATTTAGTTGTTACGGGGGACTTTCATAAAGAAGAAGTGCTGGCTTTTGCCAAAAGTCTGCCAGAACCCACAGGCACGTTTGAAGCCATTCCTGCCCCCACTTGGCGCGCAGAAAAAACCCATACCTTTGTAAAAGATAACCGTAACCAGGCTGTATACGCCATGCTTTTCCCGGCAGTAAGCCTGCTGGATACAGAATACCCCGCTTTTGCCGCGCTGGGCGCGTATCTTGGCGGCATGTCCGGCCCTGTTTTTGAACTGGGGCGCGATAAAGAAAGCCTTGGCTATGTTGTTAACGCCAGTGGCATGTATGGCAGCACCATTGGTTTTATGCAGTTTTTTGCCCTTACAGAGCCAGCTTCTCTTACCCGCGCGGGTGAAGTTTTCACAGGTATAGTGGAAGATTTAAAGGCCAAACCCATACCAGAAGCAGAGCTGGAGCGCGCTAAAACCGCCCTTACCTACTCCTACCATGCGGCTAACCAAACCTTGGCCCGCCGCGCTATGAATGCCGCAATGGAACTGGTGTATGGCAGGCCCTTAAATGGCCCGCTTGAGCGTCTGGAAAAAATACAAACAGTCACCACCCAGGATATACAGGCTATTGCCAAGAAGTATCTTGACCCTGCAAAGGCCTATATACTTATGGTGGCCCCTCAGGCAGCGCCCGAAAAGTCACCGGAAATGTCACCGGAAACCGCTAAAGTTGATCAACCTGCACCTGACAAGGCGCAATAACGCTCTGGCAGGGAAAAGCCACTGGTATGCGTATAGTCACATACTTTGGCCTGCGCCAATTTAGCCTTGCGCAATATTTTCCTGCCTCACATTTCCCATTCTCCCCTTCCCCCTAAGCTCTGCCCACTTGGGCAAGCTTTGGGGAAAAATCCAACCCAAGGATTTTTATGAAAAAAAGCCTTCTTTTCCTTTTGTGCTATGGCCTTTTTTGCACCCAAGCTTACGCTGCCCCGCATCTTTCCGACTTTCCGCTTGGCATAACCAGAGATGTTGTGGAGTTTAAAGCCACAGAACCCTGTAAAGACTTTACAGCAACACCCGTGGAAGACTCGTTTTGTGGCACCGTAAGCTTTGGGGGTAAAGACTGGCAAGGCATATTCCTTTTTGAAAATAATTTGCTGGAAATAATCACCCTCACAGGTAAACCGGATGGAAGCTATATTGATGCCGCCATAGACGGCTACAAGCACTCCCCCTATGTACTTGTACGGGCAGATGCCTCTACCCAGTCCTGCGATATTATTGATCTTGCGCGCGGGGGCAACAGCGAAGAAGAAATACAGCGCCAGCTTCAGGAAGTAAGCACCACCATTGCGGGTAATCCACAGGATTCTGTTACCTATATTTATGTGGAACCCAGCATATACGAGGCTTTGCTTGAAGCTTCAGAGAGCGAAGTGGTGGCAGAATTTCCCAAATCACCTGTCAGCGGCTTTACAGTCAGCACCAAAGGGGTGCATGTGGTGATTATGGACTTGGAATGTATGCTGAAAAGAGAAATAAGCGGCACCCAAAGCGACCCCGTGACTTTATCTGCTGAAAAACCAAAGGCAAGTGACTCTAAGCCTGAATCCCAAATCCAACCCGCAGATTAAGCAGAAGGCCCATGCCACAAAGCGTATCTTCTTTACCTCCCCAAGCGCCTACTATCATCCGGGCAGAAAATACCGGGCACAGCTACGGCTCGCGTCAGATTTTCCACGGGGTAAACCTTGTGCTTAAAGCCGGGGATATTGCCTTGCTGGCAGGCCCTAATGGCGCGGGTAAATCCACGCTTATGAAAATTCTGGCGGGCTTTTTTTCCCCTGCACATGGGGAGGTGGAGCTTGGCATTGTGCAAGAAAAAGTGGGGTATATTGGCCACGCCTGCGGCATGTACGAAGGGCTTTCTGGCTTGGAGAACCTGCTTTTTTGGGCAAAGCTGGGCGCGTACCTGCCTGCCGGTACAGGAAAAGCAGAGGCAGAAAAAGCGTGTATGGAAGCCCTGCGCGCTGTAGAGCTGGAAAAATCTGCTCTGGAAAAAGCTGGCACCTATTCCAGAGGCATGGGCCAAAAATTGGCCTTAGCCAAGCTTTTTCTGCAAAAGCCCTTGCTCCTGCTGCTGGATGAACCCGCAACAGGGCTGGATACTGCTTCACGTGCCATTCTCAAAAACTTTGTGCTGGAGCGGCAAATGGCCGGTGCTGCCACTTTATGGATAAGCCATGATGTGGAAACAGACAAAACCCTTGCCAATATTTTGTATATAGTAGAGAAAAAGACCCTTCGCGCGGAAATAACAGCTTTGCACAACCCGAAGCAGGAAACAGAAAAAGCTGCCACTTCTGCGCAAGAGGAAAAAAACCATGTTGCGTAGCGCTATGGCCATTGCCGCAAAAGACCTTCGCCTGCTGGCATCTGGCAGTGGCAGTGCGCTTATCCAGGCGCTTTTATTAGGGCTTTTGCTTATTTTCCTCTTCAGCCTTTCCCAGGGTACTGGGGAAAAACTGCCACCAGAAGCGGCAGCTACCATGTTTTGGCTTTCTTCCCTTTTCTGCCAAACTATGGTATCTACTTCCGTGTACGGGCTGGAGGAAAAAAACGGGGCAAAATTAGGCCTTTTGCTTTTACCGCTTCCTGTACAGACAATATGGCTGGGCAAGGCCCTTGCGGCTTTGTGCCTGCTTTTTGCTGCTCAACTTGTTTTTTTACCTGCCATTATTGTGTTTCTTGGGCAGGATATACAAGCGCTGCCCCTTGTTTTGCTTACCATTTGTCTGGTAGACATAGGGGTAGCGTGTTCTGGTTCGCTGCTTGGTGCCTTATGTACGGGGCAGCACGGCAAAGAATCGCTTTTAAGTCTTTTGCTTTTTCCTTTGCTGGTACCCCTGCTTTTGGCGGCCATACGGCTTTTAGCCCAAGGTTTTACAGGTACTGGGGCAGAGGGAGAACTTGGCTCCTGGCTTGGCCTTTCCCTGGCTTTTGATGCGCTTTTTTTTGCCATACCTCTTGTTTTTTTTCCCTTTCTTTATACTGGTGATGACTAGCCTTTTTTCCCCTTCCACAATCTGGCATTTGTATGGATAAAACAAACAAACTTTTTGCTTTTCCCCTTGCCCCACTGGCCCTTGTGGGCGGCCTGCTTATGGCAGCCTGCCAATATCTGGTGTTTTTTTACGCGCCAGTAGAAAGCACAATGGGTGTGGTGCAAAAAATATTTTACTTCCACCTGCCAATGGCCTGGTGGTGCTTTGGCAGTTTTTTTGTCAGCGCACTGGCAAGTGGCATCTACCTAAAAACAAAAGATATGTTTTGGGATACCCTTAGCCACGCCAGTGTAGAAATAGGCATGGTAATGGCCACTCTGGCGCTTATTACGGGCTCCATCTGGGCACGGTATTCGTGGAACACATGGTGGACATGGGACCCGCGCCTTACCACCACCCTTATTCTCTGGTTTATTTACGCGGGCTTTTTGGCCTTGCGTGGCATGGATATGCGCCCTGGCCGCAAAGCAACTGTATGCGCGGTGATAAGCCTAGTGGGCTTTTTGGATGTGCCACTGGTCTTTTTTTCTGCAAGGCTGTGGCGCTCTATTCACCCGGCTGTGTTTGCCTCTAAAGGCGGCGGGCTTGAGCCGGAAATGGCTGTTACAGCCATAGCCTGCGTGCTTTGTTTTGGGCTTTTGTGGTTTGCCCTTACTCTTTTCCGCACCCGTCACCTGCTTTTACAGGAAGCTTTTACAGAAACCATGCGTCAGTATGACGAAAACCCCCAATAAGGATACACATATATGCCATCTGCGTTTCTTTGGTTCACTTTTGCCAATGCTGCCCTTTGGCTTGGGCTTGGGGCATATT
>CAZPTC010000178.1:0-5578 GCA_964589455.1 uncultured Desulfovibrionaceae bacterium
AGGAACCCAGCGGATAAAACTGGGAGTCTACAGAAAAATTCAGCTTGGAAAGCTGGGTAAAATGGCGCACAATATCCAGCTCAGAAAGTTCCGGCAACGCAGGCTTTTTGGCCCTGAGCAAATTAGGTGGCAGCATATCCGCCGCCTTCTTTTCCGGCTTAGGAGGAAGAAGACCCTGACGACCAGGAACGGATTTTTCAAATACAGTTTTCATCTTGCTTCTCCCTTACACAGACTTCTTAATAAACCCAGCCACAAGTTCCGCCAAAATACCAATTTGCTCCGCAGAATGCTTTTCTGTACAGGCCACAAGCAACACATTATCCATGCCCTTGTAATACCTGCCAACAGGAAAGCCCGGTACAAAACCCCGCGCCGTAAGAGTATCTGCCAGTTCATACGCATTTACAGGCAAAGTAAGCGCAAACTCATTCCCAAACGGGCTGTGCGGTGCCAACGGTTTTACACCGGGTATACTGCACAGTTTATCATACGCCAGCCGCGCATTCTGCATGGCAAGTTCTGCCGTGCGTGTAAGCCCTTCTGGCCCTAAAAGCGACAAATACACAAGGCTTCTCAACGCGCACAAAGCCTGGTTAGAACAAATATTAGACGTGGCCTTGGCCCGCCGTATATGCTGCTCCCGCGCCTGCAAAGTAAGCACATAGCCAACCTTGGGTTCTTCCCCGGGGCTTGGCTCCAGCTCCTTTGTTTTGCCCACTATTCTGCCCGGCATCTGACGCGCCAAAGCCTTTGTGCAGGTCATAATGCCCAAGTACGGCCCCCCAAAAGAAAGCGGCATACCTAGCGCCTGGCCATCTGCCACCGCTATATCTGCCCCCATTTCCCCGGGCGTTTTCAACACCGCCTGCATAACCGGGTACACAGAAAGCACAGAAAGTACCCCGCGTTCCTTTGCCAGCCCAAATGTTGCCGTAAAATCTTCTACCACCCCAAAAAAATTAGGGTTCTGCACCAGCACAGCCGCCGGTGCATCCGCGTGCGTTATGGCAGCGTGTAAAGCCGTAAAATCTGTGCGGCCATCTTTATGCGGCACCGTGATAAGCTCCATATCCAAATTACTGGTATAGGAACTGAGCATAGTGCGCCATATGGGATTCAATGCCTCATCTACCACTATTTTCTGGCGCTTTGTATGGCGTATGGCCATCATAGCCGCCTCAAACAAGGCAGACCCACCATCGTACACCGAAGCATTTGCCACATCCATTTCCAGCAGCCTGCATACCACGCTCTGGTACTCAAATATCGCCTGCAATGTCCCCTGCGCCACCTCTGCCTGATACGGCGTGTACGCAGTGAGAAACTCGCCCCGGCTTGTCAGCGCATCTACTGCCCGCGGTATGTGGTGATCATAAAAACCACCCCCAAGAAAACTTACCACATCTGTATGATTTTTTGCTGCTATGCCTTCCAGACGTTCACAAACTTCCATTTCCGTAAGGCCGGAAGGTACATGGAAGCTTTTGGGGCGCATAGCCACCGGTATGTCCGCAAATAAATCTTCCAGCGTACGCACGCCCACTGCGGCAAGCATTTGCTGGGTTTCTTCCGGCGTATGGGGAATATACGGCATCTGTTTTTTTCCTTTACGATGTGTTGATGTATGCAGGAGTATGCCTGGGGGCTCCTCGCCCCCAGACCCCCCCGGCAGGGGCAGCGCCCCTGCACCGGCTATTGGGTACTGTGCTTTATACTGGCAGTTAGGGTTGCATGAAGTCCTTTAAAAACGTGGCCGCGCCTGTTCTTTGTCTGGAAATTTATGCGCATACAAAAACACCATCTCCCGACAAAGAACAGGCGAGGCCACACTTGCCACATTCCCGAAAAAATCTCGCAAGCTCGATTTTTTCGGGAATATATTTTGGGGGGGAAAACAGCAAAAAGCTTTTTTAACTTAGTATAATTAAAGTTTTTTGGGGAAAGGGGAGGGGGTTTTCCCCTCCCCCAGCGCACCCTTACTTTTGGCAAAACTCGCGGTACCCAGTTTCTGTAAGAAGTGTAGCGGGAAGCGCGCCTGTGTCGTCCAAAGCCACGCGCAGCATCCAGCCTTGGCCAAGTGGGTCAGCATTCACAAGTTCAGGGGTAGATTCCAAGGCCGCGTTAACTTCCAGCACTGTGCCTGTAACAGGCGCATACAGGTCACTGGCGGCTTTAACAGATTCAATGGAACCCATTTCTTTACCAGCCGTGACAGTGGAGCCAACAGGCGGTAAGTCAATAAAGGTTATATCGCCAAGGGCGGCCGCAGCAAAAGCAGTAATGCCAATAAAACCTTCTGCGGGGTTTTCCGGGCGGTACCATTCGTGTGTGGGGGCAAAACGTGTTTCCATGGTGTTTTCCTTATAAAAAGGGGTTTTATGAGGGAAATTTCATGCGCACAGTGCCCTCTTTATAAAAGGGCAGCACTGCGGGGCAGGCAGGTATGGTGGCCTTGGCTGCAGAAATAAGAAATTGTGGGGATGCAGCATGGGCTTTGTCTATATAGGCAAACGCAATGGCGCAGCTAAGGGAGGGCGCAAAAGATGCGCTGGTGACAATGCCGCAGGGGGTGGAGTCCGGCAAAAGCACGGCATTGCCTGGCTGGGCACTGCGGCGGCCTTCTAAGGTAAGCGGGGTAAGCACCTGGCGCACATCTTGAACATGGGCCTTGCCTATGTAGTCCGCTTCACTTTTCAGCATACGCCCCATACCAGCTTCTGCCGGGGTGTGGGCGGTATCCAATTCATGCCCATAAAGGGGCAGGCCTGCCTCTAAACGCAGAGTATCGCGGGCACCAAGACCGGCGGGTTCCACACGCACATCGCCCATAAGGGTTTCCCACAGGGCTTCTGTAAGGTGGCGCGGGGGATACAGTTCATACCCCAGCTCCCCGGTGTAGCCTGTGCGGCTGATGGTAAGGGAGGCACCTTCAAACGTGATATGTTTGCAGGTAAAATAGGGCAGGTCTTTAAAAGGCTCCATGAATATATTTTCTAAAATATCAGCACTGGCAGGGCCTTGCAGGTCTATTTTACCAGAGTATTCCGTAATATTTTCAAGCTTTACGGAACGCGTGGGCGCAAAGGCGGCAAGGCGCTCTTCCAGGGCGGCTATGTCAGAAGCTGTGCAGGCAGCATTGAGCACAAGCAGAAAATGCTCTGGCCCAAGGCGGTAAATAATAAGGTCATCTAAAATGCCGCCATTTTCATTAAGCAAAAAGCCGTAGGCGCATTTATTAACAGCTAAATTTGTTAAATTGTGGGTAACAGCCTTGCCAAGCGCTTCTTCTGCCATAGGGCCGCGCACCAAAACCTGGCCCATGTGGCAAATATCAAATATAGAAGCTGTGGCGCGGGTGTGTTTATGCTCTGCCAAAATACCAGCAGGATACTGGATGGGCATATCCCAACCTGCAAAAGGCCCCATTTGCGCACCATGCGCCACATGCCAGGCATGAAGCGGGGTTTTCTGCAAGACGTTTTCTTCCATACCATCCCTCCAATGCGTTAAACTTGTAACGGCTATATATAGCGCTGTTCCACCCTGACCTCAAGCAAAATCTTTTGCCTGCTTCGCGTGTTATTTTGGGCTATTAGAGCACTTGCAAATGTAGGAGGAACATGTATTCTTAAGCCACGCACTTGTTGTGCATTGTATACCACAAAAAGGGAATTACCATGCAAAAACATACAAAAACACCCCATACTTTTGCACAGTTACGCTCTGTGGGGCCTGCAACGTGCAAGGATTTTGATATGCTTGGGGTTTGCACTATGGAAGAACTGGCCGCTTCTGACCCGCAAGAGCTTTATACGCGCCTGTGCAGCCTTATGGGTGTACAGATAGATATTTGCCAGTACGATGTATTTTGCACAGCCGTGGCGCAGGCACGCAACCCGGACTTGCCAGAAGAACAAAAGGACTGGAGCTGGTGGAGCAGAAAACGCAAAGCAGAAGAAAAAAATAAAGCCTGATACAAGGACTTTATATAGTATCTCTTGTAAAGAAGGAGTATGGTATGCGTTTAGTGGGCAATATTTTATGGCATTTTCCATTTTTTGGTTTTCTCACTGCCCTTGCTGTTTTTTTGCTTGGCCTTTTACTAACGGCGCTTGTTGTTACTGCGCCTATAGGGCTAGGGCTTTTGCAATACGCAAAATTTCTTATGTTGCCGTATTCCTATGCGATGGTGTCTAAAAGCGAGTTAAATGTAGACCAAAACCCTTTTTGGAAGGCCTATTCCACTATTATTATGCTGCTTTACCTGCCCATAGGCATTTTCATAGCCATTTGTACCTTTATACAAAGTGTGGGCTTATGCCTTACTATTGTGGGCATACCTGTTGCCATACCGCTTTTAAAAAGCCTTGGTGTGCTGTTAAACCCTGTAGGAAAGATATGTATCCCGCAGGATGTAAAAGACGCCATGCAATTCCAAAGAGCCCAGGAAGATTTGCAAAGATACAGATAGGGAAAAATAAAAGCCCCTGCATATATACGCAAGGGCTTTTGTTTATATATAGCTGGTGCATTATGTTATTGCTGTGGCACTTCTTCCTGTGCTTGTGGCGCTTCTGCATAGTCTGCTGGCATGGCGTCAATAACACGACCCTGCAACCAGAAAATGGTATCAATGGCATCGCCTTCCTTAGGCTCATAGCCATTATGGCATACAGCTTCCGGGGCAAACATAAGCACATGTATGGGGCTTTTTTCTGAACCAAGGGTGCAGATAAAGCGGTATATTTTTTCTTCTGCGCCTTCCGGACCAAAGGTAAAGCTGTCTAAGTCCATAATAGTGGCGCGGGCCTGGTATTCGCATAAATGCTGGGCAGGGCCAAGCACACGCAGGCCTTCCAGAGAAATTTTCAAAGGCGGCACTTCGTAAGATTTTTTGCCGGGGTTTTGGGCAAGCCATTCTGCGGCGTATTCTTCATACTGAGGGCCTTTGGTGATGGTCATTTCATCCAAAAGCGCCTTGCGTACGTCGTAGCAAAGGCCAGAGAGGAAAAAGCCCTGTATGACACCGGGGGTAAGGTCTACCTCATTATCGCGGAAAAAGAGGGGGTCATAGAACCAAAGGGGGGCGTTTTCTATTTCTTCTTCATCATCTTCTGCAGCGGCAAGGTCTATAGGGTACGCGGCAACTTCGCCTTCCATGCCATTTTTCCATGTATAGGTGCCTTCAATAACCATATTATTAGGCAGGCCTTCCATAAGGGGAAAAACGTTCACAGGGCGCAGTTCGCCTGCTATTTCACCTGTTACCAAAACGGCAGACCGCAAAAGAGAGACTTCCGGCCAGGCCAGAAGCATGGTTTCGGTGTTGCCTTTCTCCACGCGCCATTGGCTGCGTGTACCACCTTCGTCCACAGTTCTGTGCAGAACGGCGGGCACTAATTGCGGCGATTCCAGAAGGGTGTACCATTTATCGCCCATGCCTTCTAAATGCTGGCTCATAGTTGTATCCTTATTTGTTTATTCGTCCGTAGTTTAGCGAAAGCTTTTTTATCCGTCCAGTTTTTTCTGCCACTTAACGGGCAAGTTTTTAAGCTACTCTGGCAGCCAAGTAAAG
>CAZPTC010000179.1:0-5534 GCA_964589455.1 uncultured Desulfovibrionaceae bacterium
TTTTCGCTGTACTTGGTAAACAATGGGGTTTGATGCATCAAAGCAAATGGATAAATAAAAAGTTTTTTTTGGAAAAGGGAAGGGGGTTTGGGGGAAGGGGAAAACCTTTTTTGTTCACAAAAAAGGTTTTCCCTTTCCCCCAAAAATCTCCTCCCCCTCTCATAAAATTTTCTTCACATCCCAAGATTGTTGCTGGGCGTAGGAGGCAAGGGTTGAGCCGCCAAGGCCAGCGGGAATGGCGTTTGTGAGGGCATTTGCCAAAATGGGGGCAAAATCGCGGAAGTGTTGCAGGGAAGTAGAGAGTATTTCTTCGCGTAGTTGTTGGCGTTTTTGCGGGGTATCGCGCACAAGGTAGCGGTTAAGGGCGGTGCTGCCTTTTGCGCTGGGCAGCAGGTAGGTATCCATATCGCCAATAGCGCCCACAATGGCGCGGTTAATATCTTCCTGCGTAAGGGGTGCATTGGCAAGGTAGTCTGGTGCGGCGCGGAAGGCGTCAAGGGTGGCGGCCACTTGTGGGTCGCGGTAGGAAAGGAAGATAAGGGAGCCGCTAACACGGCTGTAATTGGCGTATACGCCGTAGGCACCGCCGTGCACGCGCACTTTTTCCCACAGGTAGGCCATGCGCAGGTGCTTAAGGATAACGACGGCAGAGCCGTGGGAGGTGTAACCGGCCTGATGCAGGTTGGTGGCAAGGCCCATATAATTGACTTGGGCGGGGGTAATAAAGGCAGTGGAAACAGGGGAGAGAAGGGGGATAGAGAGTAAGGGGGCGGCCTTGGCTGTTTGGGGTAATTTTTCTTCTAAGGCGTGGACAAGGGAGGCAATGGCGGCTTGGGCTTCAGGCAGGAAGGAGGCTTCGCCTGTAAGGTCGCAGAGGAAAAGGTGGGGGAAAATGAGGCCGGCAAGGGTTTGCAGGTCGTGGCGGACACCTTCCCAGTCGTTTTCCAGGCGGGTATTAAGGGCGCGCATGGCGTTTAAGTAGGTAAGGCCGCTTGTGTGTTCGTCTAAGACGCCGGCAGCGGAAAGGCCTGCTCCAAGGTACAGGGAGACAAAGGAATGCCCTGCTGGGATAAGGCTTTGCTCAATGCGGGCTTTTTCTTCCAGGGCCATTTGCAGGAAGCGTTCGCGGTTGTCAAAGCAGGCATCCAGGAGGATTTCCTGCATAAGGGCGGTAAGGCGGGTTATTTGGTCTTTGGTGGATTTACCTGTGAGGATAAGGGAAGCTAAGGGGTACTGGGGGCCACCTTCAGAAAGGGGAAAGGGATTTTGGAACAGGGTAGAGGCGCCCACACCGCCTGTGTGCATGGCAAGCTCCAGCCCCAGTTCTACAAAAGAATGCTGTTTGGTGCCCATTTCTGTAAGGGCACGGCAGAAAAGGCCGGTAAGGGGCAGAAGGTGCGGGGGGATATTCTCTAAGGAAAAGAGCAGGCGTACGTACAGGATGCCACTGGTGTTGAGTTCATGCAAAAGGAAGTGGGGAGGCTGCTCGGCACTGGGCAAAACGTGGTTTTGCAGGGGCATATCTGTGGGGCTGAGGCAGGGAATGGTGGCCAGGGCTTCCGGGGTGTCTGGCTTTGCCTGATTGGCGTGCAGGCTAAGGGCAATTTCGCGGGTAAGTTTTTCTTCTTCTGGCGACATGTCAAGGCGCATGGCGGCAAGGCGGGCGGCTTCTTCCTGCTCATTTTTTTCTGCAAGGGTGGGGTCTGGCAAAAGGACAACAAGGCAGCGGTGCGTGTTATCAATAAGCCATTTTTGGATGGCATTTTCAAAGACTTTTTCGCCGTTTGCCACGCGGGATTTAATGGAGGCAAGGGGGGCTTCCCATTTTAGGGGGGCAAAGGGGTCTTTGTCATACAGCCAGGTGGTAAGGGAGGCAAAAAGGGCGTCTAAACCACGGGGAAAACGGCCAGTGTTATTTTCTCTAAGGTCAAACTCCAGGCTGTTAATGGCGGCTTCTATGGCGTGGGGGTCAATGCCTGTTTCAGCAAGCGCGCTGAGGGTTTCTAAAATAAGCACTTCTACAAAGTCTGCATCGTCAGGGTTAATGGAGCGCAAACCAGTAGAAAAATACGCCTGGAGAAGGTCAGTCTCTAAACCGGCACCTGTAATATCTTCCCCAAGGCCGGAATCCATAAGGGCTTTACGCAAGGGGGAGCCTGGCATACCCATAAGGATATGCTCCAGCATTTCCAGCACCATACGTTCTTCTGTCTGGTCACTTTCGCATAAAAGCCAGCTCACCGTAACATGGGCTTTGGGGGTGTTTGATTCGCCATTGGGAGCATTTTCAGCGTTATCGTCTGGTGTATTGGCGTCATCAGAATCTTCAACATTCTCGGCGGCGTAAGAAGTTTCTATTTTGCGCGGCAGGTAAAGGTGCTTTTGCGCTTCAATGGCAGAATCCACATAGATTTTTTCGTAGCCTTGCAAATAGGTGGCAAGCTTTTCCAGACGTGCTTCTTCCCCATCATCTCCCCAAAAGAAAAAGCGGGCATTGGAGGGGTGGTAGAATTTTTGGTGGAAGGCTTTAAAATCTTCGTAGGTAAGGTTTATAATATCTTCAGGTTTACCGCCAGAATCTAAGGCGTACAGGGTATGGGGGAAAAGCGCGTGCTGGCTTTCTTCCATAAGCAGGGAATCCGGGGAAGAATACACACCCTTCATTTCGTTGTACACCACACCTTGGAATGACCAGTCATTTTCATTTTCTGCGGTGCCGGGTTCAATGTGCCAGCCTTCCTGACGCAAAATATGGCGGCCTTCTGCAAAGGGGGTGCCATTATCGTCTAAAATACGGGGGGCAAAAACCGCGTCAATATACACATCTACAAGGTTATAAAAGTCTTGCAGGTTAGCGCTGGCAACAGGGTAGCAGGTTTTGTCCGGGAAGGTGAGGGCATTTAAGAAGGTTTGGAGGGAGCTTTTTAGAAGCTCCACAAAAGGTTCGCGCACAGGGTATTTGCGGGAACCGCAAAGAACAGAGTGTTCTAATATATGCGCAACACCTGTGGAATCGTGCGGGGGTGTGCGAAAATTGACGGAAAAGCATTTGTTTTCGTCATCATTGAGTACAGAAACAAGCTCTGCCCCAGTAGCATTGTGCTGCAAAAAACGGGCAATGCCGCCTATTTCTGGTATTATTTCTTCTTTAATAAGGGTGAAACCGTGAAGGTTTTTGGCTTTGCGGCTTTCTATGGGCTGTATGTCCATGTGGTTTCCTGCTTTTATAGTATTTTGGCTTTATTTGGTATACAAAAGGCCACAAAATGTGGCCTTTAAAAATTTGATAGGAAAAAATACCGTGGATCAGATATTGGCGGCCTTAAGTGTTTCTTCTACGCTTTCCATAAGTTCATTGCTTTCTGCATCTTCAAGGCCGCAAAGACCGCGCACAGCCAAAAGGAGCAGGTCTAATGGAAGGGCCATGCCGCTTTTTCCATTATGGGCGTGGCAAATGGTTTCCCCACTGGCGCTTTCTAAAGCAATGCGGTAGGCGCGGCGTTCTTTTTGGTTGCCTTGGCCTGCCACAAAAGAATACACATGTTCTTTATTTTCTGTTACATACAGGCGTTGACGGGTAAGCGCCCCTTCTTCCGTGAAAAAAGAAGATTCTGAAAAAAGGCGGCCTTGAAAAGCCATAGTAGCGCCATTATCCAAGGAGAGGCTAATGCCTTCCAGAGGGGTTATTTGCGAGCTGAAGGTATTTTCTTCCATCGTTCCGCCTGGTATTCCGTCTTTCTACAAAATGGCACCCAGAAAATACTCTGGCTGCGTCGTCCACTCGCTGCATAGTGCTGTTTGCCTAAGGGGCTGGGGCGTATATGCGTTTAAAATATGTGGAAGTGGCTGGCCCAGTAAAGGGACTTTTCATGGCCTCTGACAGTGGGAAGATAGCACCAGGGAAAGGGCCTTGTCAAGGAAAGGCGCGCTCTTTTAAGGTAAGAAGGTTTAAGGACTTACAGTATCTGGTTTAAAAACTGCTGTAGTCTTGAGGACTTGGGGTGAGAAAAAATCTCCTCCGGTGTACCTGCTTCCACTATCTTGCCTTGGTCCATAAAAATAACGCGGTCTGCCACGCCACGGGCAAAGTTCATTTCATGGGTAACAACAACCATAGTCATACCTTCCTTTGCAAGGTTGGCCATGACTTCTAAAACTTCGCCAATCATTTCAGGGTCAAGGGCAGAAGTTGGCTCGTCAAAAAGCATAATATGGGGTTGCATGGCAAGGGCACGGGCAATAGCCACCCGTTGCTGCTGGCCCCCAGAAAGCTGGGCAGGGAAAGAAAGTTTTTTGTCTAAAAGCCCCACTTTTTCAAGCAAGGTTTCTGCAAGACTTTCTGCTTCCGGGCGTGGCATTTTTTTTAGTTTCATGGGCGCAACGGTGATGTTTTTCATCACATTCATGTGAGGGAATAAGTTAAAGCTTTGGAACACCATGCCAAGCTGCTGACGCATTTTGTTAATATCATGTTCTGTGCCCCCAATGTCAGAGCCTTCCACGGTGATGGTACCACTGTCTGCCTTTTCAAGGCGGTTAATGGTGCGCAGCACTGTGGATTTGCCAGAGCCGGAAGGGCCAATAATCACCACTTTTTCACCAGGCCATATTTCCAAATCAATATCTTGCAAAGCAGGCAGGGGGCCAAAAAACTTCCAAAGGCCGCGTATGGAAATAATGGGGGCATCCGTGTAATGGGGGCCGTTTTTTTCAGCGTAAGCGGTCATAATGTGACAGCCTCCCTTCTAATTCGCTAAGACCCTTGGAGAGCAAAAGCGTGATGATAAGGTACACAAGGGCAATAATGGTGTAGGTTTCAAAATATTCATACGTTTGGGCGGCATACTCGCGGCCACGGCGCAGAAGGTCTGCCACGGCGATAACAGAAACAAGGGAGGTGTCTTTTAAAAGCGCTATACACTCATTGCCCACAGGCGGTATAATGGTGCGCATGGCCTGTGGCAAAATAACAATAAACATGGTTTGGAAGCGGTTAAAACCCAAGGAGCGGGCGGCTTCTGTTTGCCCTTTAGGTACTGCCAGTATGCCAGCCCGGAAAACTTCGCCCATATACGCGCCGTAGCAAAAACTTAGGGCTACAATGGCGGCTACTTTTGGATCCATTTTCAGCACAGCACCAAGGGCAAAGTAAATATAAAAAAGCTGCATAAGCAGGGGGATACCGCGTATTACTTCCACATAGGTGGAGGCAATAAGGCTGATAATTTTATTGCGGGAAAGCCGCCCAAGCCCGGTAAGCAAGCCTAATGGCACGGCAATGCAAATGGAAATAATAGTTATTTGGAAAGTAACAAGCAGACCATCTGGCACAAATTTCATGACTTTCCAGTAAGGGTCTGGTCTGTAGAGGCAAAGCCCCACAAGGGTAAGCACCGCAAAGCAAAACGCAATGCTCCATGCATTGATTATGCCCTGCCCGCGTGGAACAGCGGCTGGCCCCTCGGTTAAAATAAAGGGCATGGGGGGCATTCCATTTTCTGGTGACTGCGGGTCAGGCTTGGTCATACAGGCCT
>CAZPTC010000180.1:0-5505 GCA_964589455.1 uncultured Desulfovibrionaceae bacterium
ACCTCCTACTGCTCGTATCGGCATCATGCAACAAAGCCTTCTGCAAAAATTGCAGGATTGTGCATGCTATGCAAAAGTAGGGCCAGAGGGGAAGGAGGATTGACAGCCCACATACTCTGTGAAAAAAAAGGTGTGCAGAAACCTATCCCGAATGGCAGCATTAGCTGCGTTCTTTAGCATCACTTTTTCTTTCCTGTGGAAAAAAAATGAACCTTCAGTTTAATACATCCCTTGCTGCATCGTATACCAGCAATTCACAAATTGCGCGTATTTTAACAGAAAACTGGGTAAAAGATACTATATTTTGCCCTGTGTGTGGGAATTCTTGTATCAACCAAGAGGTTAACAATACACCAGTAGGCGATTTTTATTGTCCGGCATGCCACGGCAAGTTTGAACTAAAGAGTAAAAAGCGGGAGTTTGGCTCTATCGTGCCAGATGGCGCATATAACACCATGCTCGATAAGATTTTAACCCAAACCAATCCCCACTTTTTTTTCCTTCACTACTCGCCGCAGAGTTATGCAGTGGTTGATTTTTTCTTTGTGCCACGATATTTCTTTATACCACAAATCATTAAAAAACGTGCGCCATTACGCTCTACAGCCAGAAGAGCTGGCTGGACAGGATGCAATATATGTTTAAATGAAATACCCGCAAGCGGTAAAATATTTCTAATACAGCGCAGCACCCCTGTAGCAAAGCACCTTATTCTTGAAAAAGTAAAGCAGACCCTCTTTTTTGATACAGCCAATATACAGAAAAGAAGTTGGCTTGCAGATATACTTTTTTGTATAGAAAAGCTGGGGCAGGATACGTTTACCCTGCCCCAACTTTATGCATTTGAGCCACTGCTTAAAGAGCGGCACCCAGAAAACAATAACATCCAGGCGAAGATACGCCAGCAACTGCAAATCCTGCGCGATAAAAACTTACTGGCATTTATGAAAAGGGGCGTATACAAAAAAATATTTGATACCCCTCTGGGGTAACTGCACTACTTCACAACAGAACCCGCAACAGCAGCAGCCGTACAAAGGGCCAGGGCATCTCCATGTTCTGCAGTAAGCACCATACCTTGCGATTCTAAGCCGCGCAGTTTACGCGGCGCAAGGTTAGCCACAACCAGCACATTTTGCCCCACAAGGTTTTCTGGCGCAAAAAACCTGGCTATGCCAGAAATAATCTGGCGCGGCTTTTCTTCCCCTAAATCCACCTCCAAGCGCAAAAGGCTGTCTGCATTGGGGTGCTTTTCTGCCACAAGCACCTTGCCCACGCGGATATCCAGCTTTTCAAAGTCTGGATACTCTATAAGCGCTTTAGCTGGCGCTTTTGCCTGTTCTACGTGACCTGCCTGGCTGGCTTGACCTGCCTGGCCGACTTGGCTCATTTGACTGGCCGCCTGGCCAGCTTGAACTTTTTCCGCTGCTTGAGGCGCTGCCTGAGAAGCCAATTCCTTAGCTGCCTTTGCTTCTGTTTTGGCAGGCTTTTTTTCTTCCTTTGCAGGCATTTCTAAACGCGGGAAAAGGTTAGAAGCCCCTTCTATAACTGTGCCTGTGCGCAAATGGATGCGGCAGTCCAGCATGTCTTTCAAGTAGGCAGGGGAAAAACGGGTAGCCTCTGGCTTGGCTGCTCTGCCAAGCTGGGCCTGCATGGCCTCACTGGCTGTTGGCATAACGGGCCATACAAACCAAGCCACTGTATACATGCACTCTAAAAGCGTGCGGATAACTGTGCCAAGGCGCTCGGTTTTTTCTTCTTTATACAAAGTCCAGGGGGCCATAGTATCCACATATTTATTCATGGCCCGCACAGGCTCCCACAAGGCATCAAGTGCCTGAGAAAAACGCGCATTTTCAAATAAATGCAAAAAGTTTGCCGCAGCTTCCAAGGTGAGCACAGAAAGGTTTTCATCCTCTGCCTCTTGGTCACCCAAGGGCGGAATAGTAGATGCAAAATACTTGGCATTCATAGAAAGCACGCGGCTGAATAAATTACCAAGGTCATTGGCTAAGTCTGCGTTTATGCGCTGGTACAGAGCTTCTTCATACACAGAGGCATCGGAGCCAAAATTCATTTCCCGCAGCAGAAAATAACGGAAAGCATCTAAGCCCACAGTTTGAGCGGTTTGCAGGGGGTCAATAACATTGCCTAATGACTTTGACATTTTTGCATCGCGCACAAGCCAGTAACCATGCACATTCAAATGCGTGTAAATGGGCAAATCTGCCGCTTTAAGCATGGTGGGCCAAAAAACACCGTGGGGCTTAAGAATATCTTTTGCCACAAGGTGCTGCACAGAAGGCCAAAACTGCTGGTACAGGCTGTTTGGCTCTTGCTCCGCATCTGGCCAGCCAAGCGCGGTTAAGTAGTTGGTTAAAGCATCAAACCACACATAACACACATAATTTGTATCAAAAGGAAGTTCAATACCCCATGTAAGGCGGCTTTTGGGGCGGGAAATGCACAAGTCTTCCAGTTCCCCCCCTTCTAAAAGGGCCAAAACTTCATTTTTATAGCGCTCTGGGCGGATAAAGTCAGGGTTTTTCTCAATATGTTCCTTCAACCAGCCTTGGTATTTGGACATTTTGAAAAAGTAGTTTTTTTCGCTAATAAATTCCGGTTTGGTCTGGTGTTGCGGGCAAAGGCCATTTTCCAGCTCTTTTTCCGTATAAAAGCGCTCGCAGCCAAAGCAATAATGGCCGCCGTATTCGCCAAAATAAATATCGCCTTTATCATAAATGCGCTGCAACAAAGCCTGCACTGCGCGCTTATGGCGTTCATCCGTTGTGCGGATAAAGTCATTATTGGTGATATTAAGCTTTGGCCACAGGGCTTTAAATTCCCCGCTTATGCCGTCTACAAAGGCCTTTGGTTCCTTGCCATCCGCAGCGGCTGCCTTAACAATTTTATCCCCATGCTCATCTGTGCCAGTAAGAAAATACACATTTTCCCCTTTCATGCGGTGAAAACGCGCCATGGCATCTGCAACAATAGTGGTATAGGCGTGGCCCAAATGGGGGCGGGCATTGACATAATAAATGGGGGTTGTGATGTAAAAGGACATGTGGGGTTTCCTTATCTGTAATCTATTTTTACGGGCACAATGGAAAAAGCCTGTACCTTCTTCATGTATGATTCGTCTGCGTATTCGCCGCTTACTCTTCTGGTTACTCGCTGGTTATTCGCTGGTTATTCTTCTGGCCACTCTGCCAAGTCCGCATCCAGTGTATCCGGGTGGGCAGAAAGCACCATATAGCTGGGCTGCGTATGCACAACAGGGCCATTGCCATTTTGGTGAGGCACTGATTCTGGCCTGTTGGGGTGCAAAGCCTCCCATTCTTCCAAAGTAAGCTCTTTTTCCGGGCCTTCTTCTGGCAGCACCACAATAGAATTGCGGAACATATTGGCGCGTAGCACACGCAAAGGCCCTTCATCCGTTTGGTAGCGTTTGCCTAATTTGGGGCAACTATGATTAAAGGCGTCATAATTATGCTGTTCGTACGAAAGGCAGCACAAAAGGCGCCCACAAATGCCGGAAATTTTGGCCGGGTTAAGGAATAAATTCTGTTCCTTAGCCATTTTAATGGTCACGGGGGCAAATTTGCGTAAATAGCGGCGGCAGCACACTACCTGCCCGCAGTTACCCACAGCCCCCACCATTTGGGTTTCATGGCGCACCCCAATTTGCCGCAATTCTATGCGGGTGCGGAAACGCCGCACAAGGTCTTTTACCAGTTCCCTGAAATCTATGCGTGTGGGCGCTGTAAAGTAGAAAATAAGCTTGCTTTTGTCGTACAAAGCTTCTACATCCACCAATTTCATATCCA
The DNA here is from genome assembly GCA_964589455.1 of uncultured Desulfovibrionaceae bacterium. Lineage (GTDB taxonomy): Bacteria > Desulfobacterota > Desulfovibrionia > Desulfovibrionales > Desulfovibrionaceae > CAZPTC01. The sequence continues at coordinate 3,831 of CAZPTC010000180.1, forward strand.
GCTCGCGCTCTTTAACGCATTGGCGGCAAAATAAAAAGCCTTCCCTGGCTATTTGCTCTCCTTCCACGCCTTGTGCTTCTTCTTCCTTTGTGGGGATACGCACGCGGGGTATATGGTCAAAAGATGCCAGGGAATCCCCAAGGCCGGGCGTGCAGTAGCAGTGCTTGCCTGCACAGGAAGAAGAAGGAATATCGCCTTCTTTGGGGGCCTGCTCCTGCTGCGCACGGGGAATAATTTCTTCCAGTGGCACACCTGTTGAACCGCACGGGCAAAGATCATCTGGCTGCAAATTTTCTAAAATAGCTTCTGCTTCTTCGCGCGAGCCAAAAATACGCATCCACACTACGCGGCCAAAACTAAGGCCATTTTCTGTTTCTATCATCACAGCATCGCCAACACTTCTGGCCAGGGTAACTTCTGCGCATTCGTACACGCATGGGTTAGCCTGGCTATGGGCGCTGACGCGAACACCGAGCATTTGTTTCATTATATAACGTACCAACTTCACTTATTATTTTGTTTACTACCCACCAAGATACGCTTTTTTCAGTTCCGGGTTATCCACCAGTTCTGCGCAGGGGCCTTCTGCCACTACTCTGCCAGTATCCAGCACATAGCCGCGGTGGGCGCTTTGCAGGGCAAGGCGGGCATTTTGCTCTACCACTACAATGGTAAGGCCTTCCTTATTCAGCTCCTTCAATGTGCGGAACATATCATGCATAAGAAGTGGCGCAAGCCCCATAGAAGGTTCGTCTAAAAGCAATACCTTACAGTCAGTCATAAGGGCGCGGCCAACAGCCAGCATTTGCTGTTCACCACCAGAAAGGGTATCTGCCCGCTGGTTTTTACGCTCTTCAAGGCGCGGGAAGAGATTAAAAATTCTGTCTAAATCATGCTGCACATTGGGGTCTTTATGGCGGTTCCATGTGGCAATGGTAAGATTTTCCATGACAGATAAATTACCAAATATATGCCTGCCTTCTGGCACAAGGGCAATATGGTGTTTGGAAACAACGTGCTGGGGTTCTACATTAATAAGGCTTTGACCTCTAAAATTTATTTCGCCGCCTGTAACTTTTGGCGCTTCTGGTGGGGGCAGGCGCATAATGGATTTAAGCAAGGTGGACTTACCCGCGCCATTGGCCCCAATAAGCGTAACAATTTCGCCTTCATTTACATAAAAGGAAAGCCCGTGCAGCGCTTCTACCCTGCCATACGCAGCGTACAGGTTTTTTACTTCCAATAACATTACACCACCTCGTCGCCCAAATAGGCGCTTATTACCCCAGGGTTGCGCCGTATTTCATCTGGCGTGCCACGCGCAATGGACTTGCCAAAATCTATTACTTCTATGCGCTGGCACAGGGTCATCACCACTTCCATCTGGTGCTCTATCATCCATATACTTATGGGGAACGTATCGTAAATCCAACGGATAAGGCGTATAAGCTCCGCAATGTCCGAAGAATTCAGGCCAGCCGCCGGTTCATCCAGCAAAAGCAGTTTGGGGTCTAAGGATAATGCCCTGGCAAGCTCTACCCGGCGCTGCAAACCATAGGGCAAGTTAGAGGGTAATTCCTCCATATAGTCACTCAGCCCCATAATACCCAATATTTCCCGTGCTTGATCTTCTACCCTTTTTTCTGCGCTCCGGTATTGTGTGGTTAGAAACATG
>CAZPTC010000181.1:0-5459 GCA_964589455.1 uncultured Desulfovibrionaceae bacterium
TCATGGTGCGGTCATTGTCGCCAGAGTTTATTGGGGGAGCCTTTCTGTTCACCTCGCGTGTGCTTTTCTGTAACTATAATGCCGCGCTGGAATAAATCAAGATGGCAAAAAAGCTTTTTTTTACTAAACATCAAATTTTAATAGCGTTATCAAGCCATGATAACACTCTTCTGGCGTAAACTTACTTCCGTACTGCTTGCCTGCCAAATCACCTGCGGTATGCCCAAAAACCTGTCGAAACATGTTATTTTGTTTGTCTATCTTTTCAAAAAATTCTGCAAAATTATGGCGAAGGGAGTGAAAACTTGTCTTTTCGCGGCACCCAACTGTTTGCACCAGGCGTGAAAAATACGCGCTGATTGCGTGCCCATATTTCCCCTTACTTGGTGTTTTAGAAATATCTGGGAACACACGATCATGCCCTGCTTTTCTTACGTCGCCCAGGTATTCAAGAAAGCCAAGCTCTATTAAACGTGGGTGGATAGGAACAGTGCGACTAGCATACGTTGATTTTGTATGCTTGTCTTTGATCCCATTTTCTTCATTTTCATTAATGTCAAAATAGAAAATTTTTTCACCCGGTACCTGTTTAATATCAGTGCAATAAAGCTGGCAAATTTCCTCCAGTCTCATGCCCGTGTACAAAGCTATATACGGCAGCCAAAAACGAGAAGGTTTGGACTTTTTATAGCCAAGAAATTCCGTATTTGTAAAAATTCGCTTCAGCTCTTCTGGGGTGAAGGAATTACGCAGTTCCTTGGCAGAACGCTTGTCTTTGACCCCTAAGGCTTTAGCGGGGTTGTCAGTAATGTACCCTTCACGCATACCCCAGGCAAACATGCTTGAAATGGCCTCCAAGATAATATTTATCGTTTTAGGGGAAAGCGTTGCGTCGTGCTTTATGGCTAATACTTCTTCAATCGGCTTGTTTTTATAGCGTTTTTTCCAGTTAGGAGGTAGTTTTCGCATGGTATCACGGACCATACGCATGTCATCGCGTGTTACATCCTCGATATTTTTACCGGGAAGAAGAAAGTCTAAGTACATGAGACGGATAACATGGTCAGACTTGGAGTGAACCTGCCAATCTTCATCCTGCACCTTTTTTTCAGCATACATGGAGATAAAATCTGCGACGGTTGTCTTTTTCGATGCAGGCGGGGTTTTCTGAAGCATTATTAATGGTGCGGATACAGTAGGCTCTATTTGCTCTGCTGTTTCTGCAACAAGTGGATACGAGATATAATCCTGACCAAACACTACCCGTTCTGTAAGGTAATCTCCGATGAGCCGCGCTTGGAGTATTCTGTAAAAACTCACCATTGTTTTGCATAGTTCATTAAAAATTTGCACATAGTTTTCCCTGCAAATTTCATTCTCTTGCACAATTGGGTGCGTAAAAAGAAAAGCGTCAAAATAGGCTAAATGCTCGTGTATACGGTCTGGCTCATCTATAAGCTGCGCATAAAAGGCTTCATACTTTGCCAAATAAAGGGCATGGTTTACCTCTGCATCTTCTGGCACTATTTCTGTTCCATTCACATAAAGTGCATCCGCATGGATAATTTTGTGGGAATAAACAGCCGCAGAATCTGACAGCAATAAATGCCGTAAAAAACCTGCCATTCTTTTGTGAAGTGTTTCAAAGCTAATGGGTATTTTATTTGGCGTATCAAGCTTGGCAAAAAAATTCTCCGCAAAACGAGCGTCTTTCTCCGCTTTCCACCGCATGAGGGAATAAAGCTTATCCGCTTCTCCCTGAACATCTGTCCGGGAAAGGTATACGGCCTTCTCTTGGGCAATTGCTCCTGTATAGACTTTGGGAAATTCAGCAAGCTCTACCATTTTTTCCTTTATTTTTTCCAGCTGGAAGGAAGAAATAATGGAGTCCAAAGGGGGAAGGTCTGTATGAAAACCCACAGGAGTAGCGGAGACAGGTGGTTTGGGCGTGTTTTTTTGGGCCATACGGACAGTTTCCATCAGCAAATATGTTTGGGCGTTTAACAACTGGGCAAGCTTGCGTGCTTTGGTTATGTAAGGCTCATGCAAGTTTATGCGTATTTCATGCTTGCCCAAAACAACTTGTAAGTCTTTGGGTAATCTGCGCCTATAATAGTATATGTTGCCGACAAGGTAAAGATATGAGGGCTCCCTCTTTTTTGAAGGAGAAACTTTTACCGAAAGACCAACCTTTCGGTTTACTGGTGTATGTGGCGCGCATGGCATAAAAAAAGGCCTCCTTCGCATTTGTGACCACGTTTGTGACCAAAAACTTGAAGCAGACCTTCTATGTAACATAACCAGCTGTTTTTGCTGGAAAATTTTCCAACTGGTGCCGAGGGCGGGACTCGAACCCGCACAGCATTAGCCGCTACCCCCTCAAGATAGTGTGTCTACCAATTCCACCACCTCGGCGCAGAGTTGTAACTAGCGTATCACATGGTATGTTGTCAAGCATTTTTCTGCAAGAAAATGACATTGGGTAACACGCTAAAAAAACATATTTTTTCTTGCAAATGCTTAAAAACTACTAACCTCATTTTGTGCCAATGGAGCAAATGACTGCGAGAGAAGGGCTTGCGCGTTAGCCCCAAAAAACCAGCAACCCTATACCTGCTTGCGATTCAGCCGAATAAGCAGTAGTATAATCCAGTTTCGCAAATAAGATCCAACAACTGGTTAACGCTATTGCACACTCCCGGATACGGAGTCTGATGCATTCACCATGTGGAAATACACACTTCTTCTGTTCTACACATCAATCAAGAGGCATTTCATGGCACGTTCTACTGCAAGTGTACGTAGTCGCATTACAATTATGGCTTTGGGCAGTGTTCTTCTTATGTTGCTGACAAGTTTTGGAAGCGCATGGTATTATAAACAGATAACAGATACATTAACAAATAGAGTAGAAAGCACTGCAGCAGGCAAAATTGCCACTTTAGAAATTTCCAGCCATTTTAATCTTGTCAGCCGTATTGCCCGTAATATTATGCTGGGCAGTGATATTGACAAAGACCTTACCCGCTATAAAGCAAGTATTGATGCTATGGAGAAGAATTTTACCATTCTCCAGGATACTCTTATGGATGAAAAGGACGAAGGACTCTTTACACAAGCAAAAGAAAAAACCATGCACTATGTGCAGGTTGCGTTTACTTTTTGTGAAGAATTAAAGAATATCCCAGCAGAAGAGCGAGTAAAAGAGTATGGCCGCTTTGGACAAATTGCTACACCCCTTGCCGAAGAAGCAAGAAAAAACTTTGACGAAATTGTAAAATATAAAGATGAACTGTACAAACAGGCTCTTGTGGAAGGAAATATTGCCTCTAACAGAACATTTCTATTTATATTACTTGCAGTGCTTATTGTGGCCATAGGGTTTGCCGCTATTACCATACCCATTTTGCGCTCTATCACAAAACCACTTGATAGTGTTACGCAATATGCACGGGAAGTGGCAGACGGCTCAACCCATACTATTGATACTTCTGCCTTCCCCTCAGAACTGCAAAAACTGGCGCTGTCTGTCATGCAAATGGTTATACAAATGCAAGCCTATACGGATGGTGTATTGCATAGCCTTTCCATGCCTGCCCTGTTACTGGATATCGAAGGTAAAGCAAAGTGGTGGAATACAGGCATGCTTGCTATAACAGGCTCTTCACACAAAAATGACACAAACGCAACACTGATGCAAATACTGGCTGAAGAAGAAGCTGTGAAAACATGCGAAGAAGCGCGCATAAAAAAAGAAACACGCACTTGCGAAGTAACATTTCCTTCCCACAGTTCGGCTATGCTTACTGCTACTCCCTTTAAAGACGATAAAGGGAAAATTCTTGGCACACTTGTAACATGCTTTGATATTACAGAAATAAAGAACCAGCAAAAGGCAGAAGCTGCAAAAAACACCACCTTGGCCCAATATGCCCATGAAGCTGTGATAAGCGAAAACGAAATTATGGACATAATAAGCTCAATGAATGGGCATATTGCGCAAGCAAATACCAAGGTGCAATCCCAGCAGGAAGCCAGCACTTCTGTTGCCATAAGTATACAAAATCTTAGTGATTCCATTGCGCAGGTTGCCCACAGCGCTGCTTCTGCAGTAGATTTAGCAAACTCCACAAAAGAAACGGCTGTAACAGGCGCCCATGTTGTGCAGGATGTAACCCTGGCAATAGGCCATGTAAACACTATGGCGCGCGAACTTGGCGAAGATATGACCAAGCTGAGCAGCCAGGCAGATGATATAGGCAAAATACTGGGTGTTATTACAGATATTGCAGACCAGACAAATCTGTTAGCTTTAAATGCCGCTATTGAAGCAGCACGCGCAGGTGAAGCAGGCAGAGGCTTTGCCGTAGTAGCAGATGAAGTGCGCAAGCTTGCAGAAAAAACTATGGATGCCACGCGCGAAGTAAGTGGCTTTGTCCATACCATACAGGCAAGTACATCCAAAAGCCATGCCACTGTTGAGCAAACAACAACTGAACTGCTTACAGCCACAGAACATACAAAAAATGCAGAACAGTCTTTAGATGCCATTGTAGAGCAAGCACTCACCACGGTTCACAGTGTAAGTTCTATTGCAGGAGAAACGGAAGCACAATCAAATACCGGTGCCCATATCAACATGACAACAGAAGATATTAGAAGAATTGCAGACGATACAGTATTCGCCATGACAACTCTTACAGATCTGCTTGCGTCTTTAAAAGAAAAAAGTGCGCGATTAAGCGCTATTATCCACAAAATGGCCCAGGTGTAAAGAATCTGACAGGCCGGAGGTATCATGAGCATCCGTAGTCGTATGCTCTGTGGCTTTCTTCTTCTCTTTCTCCTCACAGGCACAGGGTATGTTTATTCACTGAACCAAACACTCACACTAGCTGTCGCGTATGAAAAAGAGTCTGCAGACCTTCTTGAACAACGTCTTATGCAGGCTTTATCCCCGTTCAAATCCTTTTTAATGCAAGCTGAAACGGAAATTCGTACCTTGGCAGCTCTTGGCGAGTTTTTTAGCGCAAATATGCCTTCGCGTACCACGCGGGAACAGGCTCTTGCCAACCTGCAAGGCACACTTGCCACGTTACTTGCAACGCAAGGCAAAGAGTCTGGCTTTTATGGCTTTGGCCTGGAGTATGAACCTTTTGCGCTTTTGCCAGACCAGCAGTATTTTGACGCCTATTCCCACTGGGACAATAACAAAGTTGTGCAGGCCGAAGATAATATTCTCAATTATTTTGCAGAAACATGGTATACTGTTGCAAAACCACTGGACTGGCCAGCAGATAAAGCGCGTCCAGAACGTGAATACTGGACAAGCCCCTATCTTTCTGAAGATACAGGCACACTTATGCTCACAGCAAGCGCTCCTATGTATGACAAAAACCGTCATATCATAGGGGTGGCGTATCTTGATATTAGTTTAGCCGCATTAGACTCTTTTATAC
>CAZPTC010000182.1:0-5447 GCA_964589455.1 uncultured Desulfovibrionaceae bacterium
ACAGGTTCGTAGCCTGTTGCTCTATCCAGCTGAGCTACGAGCGCGTGAAGAGTATGTTTAGACGGGAATAGCTCTTTTGTCAAGGAAAAAGTTTTGCTTCCTGCACTTTTCTTTTATCCCTTTTATTCCCTGCATGTTATGGGTAAGATTCCGCCCTTAACAAAGTGCCGCTTTAACCGCTTTTTCCAGCTCTGCCATTGCATCTTCAACATGGTTTGCGTTTTCTGCCTCTACCATTATGCGGCAAACAGGTTCAGTCCCAGAATAGCGTAAAAGTACACGGCCATGCGGCTTTAAACTGCTTTCCACCATGCGTACCTGCTCCATAAGTGCCGGGCATTCCTCCAGTGGGCGCTTTTCCTTCACCTTTACATTTACTAGCCTTTGTGGGTACGGCGTGAGCACCCTGCCCAGCTCTGACAAAGGTTTACGCTTTTCCCGCATAATACGCAGTATTTGCAGGGCAGCCAGCAAGCCATCGCCTGTTGTAGAATAATCGCTGAAAATTAAATGGCCAGACTGCTCACCACCAAGCCTTGCACCGGTTTCCCGCATGGCCTCTGCCACATACCTGTCGCCCACATCTGTGCGCAACATGCGGCCCCCATGCTCCTGCATAAAAACTTCTAAAGCCATATTACTCATCACAGTAGCCACAAGCGTATTATCCTTCAATGCGCCCCGCTCCATCATATCCAGCGCACAAAGCGCCATGAGCTGGTCACCATCTAGAATATGCCCCTTTTCATCCACCACTATAAGCCTGTCTGCATCGCCATCCAGCGCAAGCCCAATATCAGCCCGCACTTCCCGCACCTTGGCCTGTACATGCTCCGGATGCAAAGAACCGCACTGGGCATTTATATTCACCCCATTTGGCTCCACCCCAAGGCGAAAAACCTCTGCCCCCAGCTCTTCCAATGCTAAAGGCGCCACTTTATAATTGGCCCCATTTGCGCAGTCTATAACCACCCGCAAACCCGCCAAATCCAAGTAATCCGGGAAAGAATTTTTCAGGTACACAATATACCTGCCGGCCGCATCCACTATTCTTTGGGCGCGACCCACATTTTCATCCTCCGGGTACTTCCACTCATGCCCGGCATCCAGCACAAGCGCAGACATGGCGTCTTCCACCTCATCCGGCAGTTTATAGCCATCGCTGTCAAAAAACTTAATGCCATTGTCGTGGAAAGGATTATGCGACGCAGAAATAACCACGCCCAAGTCTGCCCGCATATTCCTTGTGAGAAACGCAATAGCAGGCGTTGGCAATGGCCCCACTTGCAGCACATCCATGCCAGATGCACATAAACCAGCCGTGAGCGCCGTTTCAAACACATAGCCAGAAAGGCGCGTATCCTTGCCGATTATAACCTTCTGGCGCTTGCCTGCATGGTCGCGGAATAAAGTACCAGCCGCAAGGCCAAGCCTTAAGGCCACATCTGCCGTCATTGGGTATTTATTTACATGCCCCCTAAGGCCATCTGTTCCAAATAATCTTGCCATAGATATTTGATTGGGGGGAACATCCTAAATGCGGACTGCGTCCGCTTGCCCCCCCAAACCCCCTTATTTGCCGCGAGGATAGCGCGGGGTTGTTGTGGCTCTATACACAACCACTGAACTTTCTTAATGCTCTCTGCCCGTGCGTTGCCCTTTACCCTTCTGCCACAAAAACCCCGCGCTATCCTCGCGGAACTAATGGGCTTGGAAAGATGGATATTTAGGTTGTATATGCCATGCAAGGCTATACAGGCACCCAATAAAAGTTTTTTGAAAAGAGGATGGGGGTTTGGGGGAAGGGGAAAAAATTTTTTTCAAAAAATTTTTTCCTCTTCCCCCAACAAGCTCAATCCTTCTTTTCTACAGTAACAACAGAAGGTTGTATGCTCATAAGGCGCGCGCCGGAGGGCAGCATAACAAGCACGGGTATTTCTTGGCTATCGCCTTCAGGTGGCCTTGCAAGTACGCGGATAGAGGCGAGGTACGCTTCATCCTTGGCAAATTTTTCTGGCATTTCCACCTGAAGCTCCACTTTATCCGGGCTGATAGTATAGAGATTACGGCTTTCCGCATCAATTTGCACAGAGCGTGTAAGGGTAAGCTCGTGGTTACGCTGCGCAAGGGTATAGCGCAGGGTGGTAACAGGCGGGAAAAGTTCCACCTGGTCAGGCGCGGTAATGGCAATATTGGTCACTTTCATGCCATCGTCTGTTTCCTGGCTGGGGTCAAAGTGTACCACAAGTTTTTCCAAAGGCTTCACGGTGCTTTCTGGGCCACGCACAGTAGCAAAGGAGGGCTCCAGTATAAGCTGGGTAAGGCGCAGGCCGCTTTCTGCGGGCATTTCTTTGGCATCTACCTCTAAAGGCAGCACACGTTCAAGCAGGGCATCTACTTCCACCACAAGGCGGGCAGGGCTGACATCTAATACTTCAAAGGCGCGAAATTCGGCAAAGTTTTCCATATTCAAGGAAAGGACATTGGCGCCCTTGGTCATGGACGAAAGGTCAACAGAATAAATAAGATCCCGGCCTGTAAGGCCACGCAGCAATTCACCAGAACCGCGCACACGCACAGATGTTTTGGGCGCAAGGCCATCACGTACAACAAGGTCTTGGGGAAGGCCGCGGTAGTCAAGGCGCACATCAAGCTGAACTTCCGTCTGCTCGCTGCCTATCACCATAAACCATAGCGCCAGGGCCAGACCAAAGGCCAGGAGGAAGGTTCTGGAAGATTGCCAGACTTTACTGAGAGAGGGCATGGGTGAGTATCCGTTCCAGGCGCTCAGCCGTAAGAGGGTTAGAAAGGCGTCCGTCTTGCGCCACAGTCATTTCACCGCGTTCTTCTGAAATTACTATCACAACGGCGTCGCTTACTTCAGAAATACCAAGGGCAGCTCTGTGGCGCGTGCCAAAATGCTGGCGTGCCATTTGCGTAAGGGGCAGAATGCAGCCTGCGGCAACAATACGGCCCGCGCGGTTAACAAGCACTGCGCCGTCGTGCAGGGCTGTTTTGGGAAAAAATATGGTAGCAAGCAGGTCTTGGGTAAGAATGGCATCCAGCTTAACCCCGCGTTCTGTCAAATCGCCCAATGGCATGGCCATTTCAATAACAATAATGGCCCCAATGTGTTTGCGGGCCATGTCTGCACTGGCGCGCACAAGGGCATTAATAAGGGCTTCATTTGCGCCTTTTTTACGGCGAAAAAGCGTTTGCAGATTCATGCGGGAAAGGGCACCGCGAATATCTTGCTGGAAAAGAATAACAAGTACAAGAAATAAGGAGCCAAACAAACCTTCAAGCAGCCATACTACGGTGAACAAACCAGCAAGCTGGGCAACAGCGTAGACAATAAGCAGTAAAAAAAGCCCGTTAAGGGCGGCAATAGCGCGGGTGCCTTGTACAAAGCGCAGCACAAAGTAAAAGAAAAGGGTAACCAGGGCTATATCTATAGCGTCCCGCCAGCCAAAGGGTACTTGGGTAAGGGAACTGAAGGAGGCAAATAAATCAGACATGCGCACCCTCCCCTACAGAACAGGCAGGCGCAGGAGAGAGCAAAGAAAGAGGGGCAGGGATAAAGGCCTGTGCAAGGCGCAAAGCCTGTACAGCGCTTTGGGCATTGTGCACACGGTGATGCACCACCCCACGGGAAGCCAAAAGGGCCACAGCAATATTGGTGGCTTCTGTGCGCTGGTCTTTGGCAAGGCCAAGTAAATCCCCAAAAAGGGATTTTTGGGAAAGCCCCACAAGAAGAGGCCTGCCAAGCCCGGCAAATATTTCTAAACTCTGCAAAAGGGCCAGATTATGCTCCAGGCTTTTCCCAAAGCCAATGCCCACATCCAAAATAATGCGGTTTTCTGGCAAGCCTTTAAGCACAAGCGTTTCCATGCGCGTTTCAAAAAAGGCCAATACATCTTCTACTACAGAAGTATAGGAAGGCGCATGTTGCATGGCAACAGGCTTACCCTGGCTGTGCATAAGCACATAAAAAGGCTTGTGTTCTGCAAGTACATCTGGCATGGCAGAATCCCACAAAGCCCCGGAAATATCATTAATAATGGCAGCACCAGCCTGTAAGGCGGCATGGGCAACAGATGCCCGCCATGTATCTACAGAAAGTAAGGGAGAGGCACAGGGCGCAAAGGGGAATACAGGGGGACGCACTTCATGTGGTGCAGAAAACGCAGGGCAGAAAGGGGAGGAGGAAAAAGAAGCAGCAGGTGTTTGCAGGTGCGCAGCCAAGGCTTGTACAAGGGGTATAACCCGCTCCATTTCTTCTTTTTCTGGCACATCCGCAGCACCGGGGCGGGAAGAAGCCCCGCCAATATCCAACACATGGGCGCCTTGCGCCAAAAGCTCCAAGGCGTGGAAAAAGGCAAGGTCAGGGCACAGCGTATTGCCAGTGCCCTGACCATAAAAACGTCCACCATCGAAAAAAGAGTCTGGTGTGGTATTTACCACACCCCAGACGCAAAAGGGGATCTGCGTTTCCAGAGACTCCTCTTTTTTTGTCACGGTTTTCCCTTTATACCTTTGTTACCCGTTAAAGTGCCATATACGTTGTTTTCCCAACCGGCATATCACTGTTTTCCGCAGCATAAACTGGCGTATAGCAAAACCGACTAATTGGGATCAGAATCAAAGCCAAAATTGTCGTCCTTTTTCTGGTCATTCACCTTGCCATCCGGGCCATAGACATTGGCATCCGGGTCACTTGGCTTGCCTTGGGAGCCAGACTGCGCAGCAGATTGGGTATCTGGCTGCTTTGGGGCAGCTTCCATTGGTGGCAGGGGTTCATGCTTCATCAAAAGGTTAATATCTTCACCGCTAAGTGTTTCACGCTCAAGCAGCGCATTGGCAATAGCGTGCAGCAATTCCAAATTCTCTTCTAAAAGGGTGCGGCAGCGGTTGCGCGCGTCTTCCAGTAACGCTTTTATTTCTGCATCTACTATCCGGGCAGTTTCATTACTTACAGAAGCTGTATGCGCCCATTCACGCCCAATAAACACTTCTTCGCCCTGTTCGCCAATAGCCTGGGGGCCAATTACATCGCTCATACCCCATTCGCACACCATTTTACGCGCCATTTTAGAAGCGCGCTCAATGTCGTTGCCAGCGCCAGTGGTCATTTCATCCATCACCAATTCTTCTGCCACACGCCCACCAAGCAACACCACAAGATTATTCTTAAGGAAGGTGCGGGAATAACCGTGTCGGTCTTCTGCTGGCAGTTGCATGGTCACGCCAAGGGCGCGGCCGCGCGGGATAATAGAAACCTTGTGTACAGGGTCTGCACCGGGCAATATTTGGGCAAGCAGCGCATGACCCGCTTCATGGTAGGCAGTAATGCGCTTTTCTTCATCACTGAGTATAAGGCTGCGGCGCTCTTTACCCATAAGCACTGTGTCTTTGGCGTATTCAAAATCGCGCATGGACAGGCGGTC
>CAZPTC010000183.1:0-5437 GCA_964589455.1 uncultured Desulfovibrionaceae bacterium
GGTCACCCAGGGCATTGCCGGAAGTCATAACAAGCGCGGGCATGGCCATATTGTGCTTTTCTGCTTCTATAAAAAGCGCCACATGCAAAGGGGTATAGGCGCGCATAATACCAATAGTGCCGGTGTCCGGGCTTAAAATATCTGGGCTTAAAATATCCGGCAATGCGGGCGCATGGGGTGTGATATTTTTGCGTGGCACAATAACAATGGGGCATTGTGGGGAAAGAAAAAGCGCTTCTGCTTCTTTGGAAAAATGGGCAAACTGTTTTGCAGTTTCAAGGTCTGGCACCATGATAGCCAAAGCTTTATGCGGGCGGTTTTTGCGCTGCCTGAGAGTTTCAATGGCGTGTATGTTCAAGGCATCGCAGGCTAAGTGAAAGCCCCCCAACCCTTTTATAGCAATGATTTTGCCGCTTTTTAAGGCTTGCAGGGCAAAAGATACACCTTCGATATACGGCAAGCCCAAAAAAGAATCTGTCTCAATAGTTTGGCAGGGGGGGATAGGAGGGGGTGTGGGGGAGGAAAGGGGGGACTCACTTTTGCAAAAAGTGGGCCCCCCCTTTCCTCCCCCACTCTCCACCCAGGCCAACTGTGGGCCGCAAATGGGGCAGGCATTAGGTTGTGCGTGGAAGCGGCGGTCGCGCGGGTTTTGGTATTCCTGTTGGCAGCGTGGGCACATAGGGAAGCAGGCCATGCTGGTGCTTGCTCGGTCGTAGGGGAGGGAGCGGGTAATGGAGTATCGCGGGCCGCAGTTTGTGCAGTTGGTAAAGGGGTATTGGTAGCGGGGGTTTTGGGGGGCTCGCATATCTGCCAGGCAATCTGGGCAAAGGGCCATATCTGGGCTTATGCGTACTTTGTGCCCGTGTCCGCCTTGGGGGCTGGGGAGAATAGAAAAGCTGGTGTAGTGGCGGGGTTCGGGCGGTGAGGACTGGGCAAGGGATGTGATGTGGGCAAGGGGGGGGAGTTGGGTAGGGATGGCTTGCAGGAAGAGGGCAAGGTTAGCTTGGGGGGCTTGGGCTTCAATAATAACGCCTTCAGGGGTATTTTGGACAAAGCCGTGGATAGAGTAAGTTTCTGCAAGGCGGAATATAAAAGGGCGAAAGCCCACACCCTGAACCTGGCCTTGAATGGTAAGGCGCAGGCATGGCAGGGTGTGGGCTGTGGGGGCTTGTTGCATGGGGGCTAGTGGGAGGAAATAATACGGGGCTGGGCTGCTGTAATTTCTAAGGTGTGGCCAATATCGTAGCGGACGCTGTTAAAGGGGCCGTAAATGCGCACAGGAATGGGCAAGGCAGTGGGTATAAGTATTTGCCCGCTGATGTCCAAAGTTTTTGCAGGCAAGGAAAGGCTACCTGTGGCATTGGCTTTAATAAAGTTGTTGGCAAGGGAGAAGTTTTCAATTTGTATAAGGCCGGACTTGGCGCTGAAGGTGAGCATGGCGTAGTCGAATACGCTAAGGTTTGCATTGGCTGGAAGTTGCTTAACATAGGGACTTTCCTGTTTTAAAATAGGGGAAGCCATAGTAAGGGGCAGGGCGCTAATACTGCCTGTGCCGGAGAACGTGGCGGCAACCTTTGTGGGGTCAAAGTTGACGGAGAAGTTGCAAATGCCGGAGCCTTCGAACACATTATTGGGGAAAAGCAGGGCAGAGAGTCTGGCAAGGTTTACGGCAGGGGCAGAGGCACGCAGGGAAAACTGGGTATTTTCGGCTGTCAGGCGCATATCTACAATGCCGGTGACAGCGCTGTCCCAAAGGTGAAAAATAAAGGGGTTAAGGGTGTACACGCCCATATTGCCTTCAACTCTGGCGCTAAGTTTTTCCACGGTCACTTGTTTAAAGATGATTTGGTCTACTTTAAGGTTCAAATCCATCTGTGGCCATAGGGAGTGCAGAACAAGTACCTGGGTGGGGGCGGCTTTGGGCAGATGCAGGGGTGCGCTTTTAACAGGCGCTTCTGCAAGGGAGGTGGGCATATACCGTGTAAGGTTGATGCTGCCAAGGTGCAGATCACCTGTGAGTGCAAGGGGAGAAAAACGCAGGCGCAGGTGTTTTTCTGTGCGGATGTTGGTGCTGTCAATGGTGCCGGAAAGGTTGGTAAGGGTAAGTTTAATGGGGTCAAGGTTAACTGTGGCGTGCAGTTTTATAACATCAAAAGCTTTGTTTTGGATAAGGTGTGCAGGCAGGGGCAGGGGCAGGGAAAATTCTTTGGCAAAGCCGTACAAGGAGCCGGAAACCTGCACATCCAGGTTGAGCATAAGGTCTTGGATGCCGGAGAGGCCTTCTGCACTGAGAAAAGCCAGCAGGGCTTTTGCGCCGCCAGTAATAGAGCCGCTGCTTGTGGCTTTAAGGCTGGGTGTCTGCAAAACAAAGTCTGACACATACCAGTTATTGGCTTCTACCAGGTCTGCTTTGCCGCTAAGGTGCAGGGGAGTGGGCTGGGTCATGGAAGGGTTCTGGTATGTGGCTTCCAATAAAAGGTATGTGGCTTTTTTAATGCCAAAATCTTTTAATTCTACTTGGAGGTAGTTAAGGGAAAAGTCTTTCCCATCTGGCCTTGTGTAGGTGATGGAGGAATTGCGCAGGATAAAGGAGTTGGGCACATTTTGGGCAAATGCGGCCCATGTGTCCAATCTGGATATAGAAAGGGCAGTTTTGCCAGTATTTTCTTCTGTTTTTTGGGCTTTATCTGTTTGCTGGGTAGAAAGAAAGTGCAGTTCAAGATTGTCTATTTCCAGACTTTGCAGGCGTATTTCACCTTTTAGCAGGCTTGCCATGCTCATAGAGAAATGGGCATTTTTAAAAGAAAAATGGACGGCATCTGTGGGTTGACCCCAGCTTGCATCGCCAACGCGCACTGTAGGCTGTGGGAAAAGGGAAAACGTGGGGTTTTCCTGCCAGTCAAGGGGGGCACCTGTACGTTCTTCAATAGTCAGGCGCAGTTTATCCATAAGGGCATTACTTTGGGTGTAGAGAAACAGAATGCCGCCTCCAAAAAGAAGCACAATAAGGGCAAGTGCAATAGCAAGAGTGTATTTAAGGAGACGAGGCATGGCTTAGCCTGCTTGGACAAACTGGCGGATACGAGCATTTGAGGCATCTACCCTTTGGCGCAGGCTTTGGGCATAAGCCGCAAGGTCATGTATGGGTTTTGTGGCAACGCCACTTTCCATGGCGGCTTTGGCAACAGCCGGGCACTGGGTGGTGAGTATGCGCGGGTCTAATGGCTTGGGTATAATGTAATCCTGCCCGAAAAGGAAAGTTTCGCCAGGGTAGGCGGTTTGCAGGGCAGGCAAAACATCTGCGGGAACAGGCTCTTGCGCAAGGGCGGCAAGGGCGTGGGCAGCGGCAAGCTTCATAGCTTCGTTTATCTTGGTAGCGCCTGCATCCAGAGCACCGCGGAAAATAAAGGGAAAACCGGAAACATTATTAATCTGATTAGGAAAGTCAGACCTGCCGGTGCCCATAATAAGGTCAGCGCGTACAGACTTTGCAAGGGTATAGTCAATTTCTGGCACAGGGTTGGCGCAGGCAAATATAATGGGGTTTTTGGCCATGCTGGCTACCATTTCTGGGGTGACCATGCCTGGGGCAGAAAGGCCAAGAAAAACGGAAGCGCCCTGCATGGCGTCTGCCAAAGAAGGGGGAGAACAGGGGGAATTTCCACAGTTCTGGGCAAAGGCGGCCTTTGTGGGGTGCAAATCTGTTCTGCCTGTATGGATAAGGCCTTTGGAATCGAACATCCAGATATGTTCACGCTTTATACCAAGGGTTACATAAAAATGGGCACAGGCAATGCCTGCTGCACCGGCACCAACAATAACGGTTTTCATTTCTTCAAGGGGGCGGCCCGCTATTTTTGCGGCATTAAGTATACCTGCCCCGGAAATAACGGCTGTGCCGTGCTGGTCATCGTGAAAAACGGGGATAGACATGGACTTTTTCAGCTCTTCCTCAATGTAAAAACATTCAGGGGCTTTAATATCTTCCAGATTTATGCCGCCAAAAGTAGGTTCTAAGGCTTTTACAATGCGGATAATGTCATCAGGGTTTGTGGCGTCAAGCTCAATATCAAACACATCTACATCAGCAAAGCGCTTAAAAAGCATGCCTTTGCCTTCCATAACCGGCTTACCGGCTAAGGGGCCTATATTGCCAAGGCCCAGCACGGCTGTACCATTGGTGATAACAGCCACAAGATTATTTTTGGCTGTGTACAGGGCCGCCTTAGAAGGGTCTTTTTCTATGGCTGTGCAGGCGTGTGCAACACCTGGGGAATAGGCAAGGGTGAGGTCTGCCGCATTTTGAGCGGGTTTTGTGGGAATAACTTCCACTTTGCCTGGGCGTGGTGTGCTGTGGTAGGTAAAAACGTCCTCTGTTGTAAACATAAAGCCCCCCGTTTTGTGGCGTAGTCTAACGCTTTAAGAGGGAGCTTGTAAAGTACAAAGTAGAGGGCGCACCTAATGGGCTATGCGGGGAAAAGCGGGCTTATGCTGTGCGGGAAATGCCTGTACCCAAGGGTGCAAGCGCGCTGGTGCCTGTTTGACGGGCATAGGCACTGGATGCCATACGGCTGGCAGGGGAAAGGGCCTGATTGCCCTTGTTACTCTGATTACTCTGATTACTTTGACTGCCCCAATTAGCCTGATTACCCATGATGCTATTCGATCCATTCTGGCTGGCTTGGGCGCTTTGTGCAACAGCTTGGTTTTGGCTTTGGGCAGGGGCATTAAAAATAAGGAAGGGTTGGCTTTGTGCAGAATTACCGGAGGCGCTGACCGTGAAGCCAAGTGACTGGTAATATTGCCCGGGTACAAGACCAGAGGCATTGCCCCCACTGAATAAGGCTTGCTGGCTGTTTGCGCCGGGAGCCATTGCCTGGCCTGCCCAGTTAAGGCCTGCTTGGTTAGCTTGGCCCGCTAAACCAGAGGGGTTAGCCGCATAGGCAGAAGGTGCAGAAGGGTTATTGGCTCCTTGCGTATTTTGGGCATCGCGTCCCTGGCTGGTGTATTCTGTCCCTTGGGTAGCGTCACTCTTATTCGCACCGCTCTGGCTCTCACTGGTCAGCCCATTTTTTCCGCTTTCCCCATCTTCCCCATTTTGGCTCTTCTGGGTTTTTTCCTGCTGGGCCTGGGCTTCCATTTGCGCTGCACTTGCGGCAACGGCTCTGTCCTGGCTGGAAGGATTGGCGGGGGCATTAGCAGCGGCCTGGATCTGGCGGGCTTTTTCTATAGTGGCATCTGGGTTATCAGGCACAGAAGAAGTATCAATAGAAACTTCCCCGCCAGTGGCATACATAACGCCATCTGGCCCACGCTGCATGGTAAAAGAGGCTCCGCCCTTGGCATTTCCACCGCTTGCGGCTATATGGGCCTGCTCATGGGCGCGCACTTCCGTATCACGGGCTTTCATTTCCTGGACAATTTTTTGCTTTTCCGA